>CBFGUY010000249.1:0-5103 GCA_965651895.1 uncultured Algoriphagus sp.
TAGTACCTAAATCTTATAAATGAACCAGTAGTGATTATCTTATTTGTTAGTAGTTTAGACAGCTTTTAAAATTCATTCAAGGAAGAAAACTTGGGCTTTTTATAAAGTCATTTGTTGATGCGATAAAGCCTGAAAATCATTTATTTTTTGCTTAGGAGTTTTGTAATCCTATGAAACACCTCGGTATTCTCATACACCCCTCTGAATTTGTCCGACTGTGCCCCATATGCGAAAATCGGCACCATAATCCCGGTGTGATCATCGCTGTGAAAACCCAACTCCACAGTGCTGGAAGCCACATCTCCCTGAGGTAAAGAAACCCCGCCTGTCTCATGGTCTGCCGTGATCAAAACCAAAGTTCCAGGATGCTCATCTGCAAAGCGTACCACCTCCCCTATTACCTGATCGAAATCCAACATTTCGGATACGATCATGGAGGTGCTATTCGAATGTCCCCCCGAGTCAATATTGGCAGCCTCTACCATCAGAAAGAAAGGGGATTTTTTCTGCTCGAAAAAGTTAAGTGCCGCACCGGTGCTTTTCAAAAGATAATCCCCTCTGCCATCAAGCATCTTAGGCAAGGAGCCCTGAGCCGCAAAATAGCCCACTCGATCTCCCTCCAACTCTTCCAGACTTTCAGCCAAAGTGAAACCTTCTGCCTTCAGATTTTCAACTTCGGAGGCAAAATTACCCTCACCTCCACCTATGAACAGGTTCAGTTTACTCTTTGGTAAAAAAGCAGCAATCTCTTCCGAGTCATCCCGCTCCGGATGATGTGCATAAAACGCCGCCGGAGTAGCACCTGTCAGTTTATCAGTGGTGACAATCCCACTGGAAAAACCAAAGTCAACCAGAATATCAGGCAGGTTTTTTAAGGATTTCCCATCTGGCCCCACACTCAAAGCTCTGTTATTTGTTTTTTCTCCAGAGGCATAAGCGGTGGCTCCCGCCGCAGAATCGGTGGTGAAATCATCTGCCGCTTGGGTTTTTACCAAACCCATATTCTTCAACTGGGTCAAGTTCAACTCATTGCCATTGGCAAATAATCCGGCAGAAATCTGAGCCAATCCGTTCCCATCCCCTATCATTAAAATCACATTTTTCACCGGAACATCTGTACCATCTACTTCAAACTTAGGTTGGTAAACTTCATGTTTGTCCGGATTTTGGTAGATATTCTTTCCCAATTTACCCAGGTACTCTGCCGCAGCGATAGGATGGTCGGTATTGATATAATCCTCCCCCATTTCATAAAAAGCCTTCCAGGCTGATTTGCTGTCAGGAGAGCCCCAAAAACGAACCGGTTTATCAAAACTGTGAACCAGATCAATAAAGTTCTGGACTTCTTGCCGCTCACTTTCCACCATTCTCCCCTTGCCATTCCATACAGAAAATCGGCTGAAACTCATACTTACCATCCCTATCTTTTCCCATGGCAAGTCCTTAGTCAACTCCTTGCTTTGGTAATCAAAAAACATCCAATCCGGGTACTTTTGATAATCCTCCGGCTTGGGTCTATTTCCTGAAATTATCAGCTTCAAACCAGTCGGATTACCTTTACTGTAAAGCACCTCGCCATAATTTGCCATACTTCCCAACAAAACCTCCAGTGTAGCATAGGCCTCTGTTTTCAGATCTACCAGCAAATGGAAATCAATAGAAGAAATCACGCCACTTTTTAATCCCTCGGAAATAGGATCCAGGTATAAACTCTCTAGGGTTCGCTTGGGATTAATAGTCTCTGGTTCATGCGCAGCCATCAATTTCCCCTCTTGCAAAATCACATCTACTTCAATCGATGAAGCCCCAGCTGAATAAGCCGTCCAAAAAGGCACCGTCTGAAGATAATCGTTGTGTGAATGGAGTTGGAAAGTTCTAGATTCCTGTGCCGCAAGCTGAAAAATGCTAAACAGCAGAAAAAGAAGAGATATAGGGAATTTAAGCATGTCCAAAAATAAGATATTCACGAGAAATTAGAGCCCGAAAACAGCAAATAAGCAAGGCTTAACACTTTGATAAAGTCAAAATCATTGGTCAACAACCAGAATAAAAACAATGGAACATAAGGAACTCGAAATAAACTTTGTACAAAAAATATCCTCTATCCTGAGCTGGCAAAAATAATAACATAAAGGTGATGCAAGTTTCAGGGCATTCCTTCTAAAAAAACGAAAATTGCGGATTAAACCAATCACCATGAAAAGCAACTTTCTCCTAGCTTTTTGCCTGTTGTTCTCACTGCACATTTCCGCCCAGGAGCTGAAAATCAATCAGATCCAGGTAATCGGGAGTCACAACAGCTATAAAAGCCAAATGGCTCCTGAACTGCTGGAGTATTTATCCAAAGTTAATCCTTCCGCTTCGCAAAGTCTGGAATATGCACATATACCTCTGGAATCCCAGTTGGGTTTAGGCCTGAGAAACCTTGAACTGGACGTGTTCCATGATCCGGAAGGTGGAAGGTACTCCAACCCAAAGGGACTGGAAATCATCAAAAGCAGTGGAGGAAGCATTCCCGCTTATGATCCTGATGATGCGCTTTCAAAACCCGGATTGAAGCTTTTCCATGTGCAGGATCTGGACTTTCAATCGCATTTTCTGCTGTTTGCTGATGCGTTGAAAGCCTTGAAAGCCTGGAGTGCAAACAATCCGAATCATACGCCAATCTTTGTTCTGATCAATGCAAAAGACGGAAACATCCCCGGAACCCGTCCTACGCTTCCCTTTACTGATACCGCGCTGGACAGCATAGATCTGGAAATCAGGACGCATTTGGGAATGGAGCGTTTAATCACACCTGATATGGTTCGGGGAAAATTCCAGGATTTGGAATCGGCCGTATTAGCAGGAAACTGGCCTATTCTTGATGATGTAAAAGGGAAGTTTCTTTTTGTGCTGGATGAAAATGAAGAAAAAACAGACCGATACCTTACCGCAAAGCCTGGACTGAAAAACGCAGTGCTATTTGTCAATAAAAAAGAAGGAAATCCCACTGCCGGATTTAGAATCATCAATAATGCTGTAAAAGATGAAGCTTACATAACAGACTTGGTAAGAAAAGGATACTTGATTCGCACAAGAGCGGATTCTGACACCAAGGAGGCTCGAAATGAGGATTATTCTACCTTCGAAAAAGCCAAAAGTTCAGGCGCGCAAGTAATTTCCACTGATTATTATCAGCCCTCTACTTTCTTCAAATCGGATTACCAAGTTAAATTCGAAGGAAACTCATATGAAAGAGTAAATCCGATACTGGTCAATGATAAAATCCCTACTTCTGACTTTGAATAAAAAACTCCTATATCCGGCGATCCTTGGTACTGCCTTTCAATTGGCTTTCTCCCCTTCGCTCCTGGCGCAGACAGAAACTCAACAAATTGCTTTTCTCTCAGATATTCATCTGCAAGATATCTATGCTGAGCTGAATTCTGAGGATTTCCAAGGCGTTTTCAATCCTGCTTCCGGTAAGTACGCCACTATACGGACAATGAAAAGTCAGATCAATTCCACACGGCTTTTCAATGAAAACTACTTTGCCTTCATCACTGCGCTGGAAGACTTAAAAAGAAAAGGCATTCAACTCGTGGTGCTTCCAGGAGATTTCACTGATGACGGGCAACCTATGAATGTTCTGGCGCTAAAGAAAATATTGGATCAATATGCGGCAGATTCCGGAATGCGCTTTTTCCTGACTACCGGCAATCATGATCCAGTCAAACCATTTGGAGCACTGGCGGGAAAACGGGACTTCCTCGGTGCAGATGGATCAGAGCAGGCAATTGCAGGCGCTAAATCCGTATTTCCCTCTATGGGCGTTGCGATGTCTGAACAAATCAATTTTTGGGGATATACGGAGATCACAGAAACCTTGGGGGAGTTTGGATTTTTCCCCAGTGAAAAAGATCTTTTTTGGGCTCACCCGTTCCAGTCGCTGGATGTGGATAATTATGATTTTCAACAAGCAAAAGACAATTCCATTCTAGAAAAACGGGGATATGAAGCAGGTGATTCCGGGCTTTTCTTACCTGATGCCAGTTATGTAGTAGAACCGATAGACGGAATTTGGCTTTTAGCTTTGGATGGAAATGTGTATACTTATAACGGAAGTGAGTGGAAAGGATCATCCATAGGCTTTAATCAAGCTGCTTTTCACAAAAAACACCAACTAGACTGGATCAAAAGAGTAGCTGCTGAAGCTGAAAAAAAAGGAAAAGCGCTGATTTCCTTTAGCCACTATCCATTAGTGGAATTTCACGATGGAGCTTCAAGTGAAATGAGCTCTCTTTTCGGAGGGCAGAAATTCCAGCTCGAACGGGTGCCTTCTACAGAAACTACCAGTCAATATGCTGAGGCCGGGATCAGAATCCATTTCGCCGGGCACATGCATATCAATGACACAGGGATTTATTATGACCAAACAACCACCCATACCATGTATAATATACAAGTACCTTCATTGGCGGCTTTTCCGCCCGCGTACAAAACCTTAAAAATCTCCGACACTTCCAAGCTTGAGATCGAAACGATTTCTCTTACAGAAGTGGAGCACATGAATGAGTTCTTTGATCTCTACCGGATGGAGCACCGATGGCTGCTGGAAAACCAGGATCCCGGAATATGGGACAGCTCTATCCTAGCTTCAAAAGACTATCTTGAATATACCCGAAACCACCTATTAGAACTGACCAAATCCAGGTTTATCCCCTCTGACTGGCCAGAAAACCTCGCCATCCTACTACAGCATCTCACCCATTCCGAACTCATCAATTGGAGCAAGATGAATGAAAATGAAGGAGAACTTTTCCTCGGTGAAAAATTAAAAAAGCTGAAAATAAAAACTAACAAGGCTACTTCCAACAGAACCATTATTGATGATTTCTATTTACTCAAAAATGGTGATGAGTTTGGAAAAAATATGATTTCAGAAGATAGGGTTGAATTTTATGAAGAGTTGATTCCTTTGGTTTCGCAAAAAAAACATACTGCAGAACATCGCTTGAACAGGGAGCTCATTCAGTTTTTTGGGATTTTTGATAAACTGTATCACTCCTTGCCCTCCGATCATTTCTCTATAGATTTAAAGAACAACACCATAAAAAAAAT
>CBFGUY010000250.1:0-5035 GCA_965651895.1 uncultured Algoriphagus sp.
AATGACCACGAACAGGTGATCGAAATCTGGAATTTGGTCTTTATGCAGTTCAACCGGGTTTCTGACGGGAGTCTTAAGCCATTGCCTGCTACTCATGTAGATACCGGGATGGGATTCGAGCGGCTGGTAAGGGCTATCCAACAAAAATCCTCCAATTACGATACGGATTTGTTTGCTCCTTTTTTGGCTGCATTGGCTAAGAAATCAGGTAAGGTTTATGGAGAAGATTTACCTACGGATATTGCCTTTCGGGTGATTGTGGACCATATCCGTGCGATTTCATTTACCATAGCAGACGGACAATTGCCTTCTAATAACAAGGCGGGGTATGTGATCCGTAGGATTCTGAGAAGGGCTGTTCGCTATGGCTATACATTCTTGGGCTTCCACGAGCCATTTTTACACGAATTGACTGGACTCATCGCTGATAATTTTGGGGATATCTTCCCGGAAGTCAGACAGCAGCAGGAGTTTATTGCCAAAGTGATTTTCGAAGAGGAGTCATCCTTCCTTCGCACCCTGGACAACGGGTTGAAAATGCTCGACCAGATCAAAGCGGAATTGAGAGGAAAGGGAGAAAAAGTCATCCCCGGAAAAACTGCCTTTGAATTATACGATACCTTTGGGTTCCCACTGGATCTTACATCTTTGATCGCCCGTGAGAGCGGCCTGTCATTGGATGAGAAGGGTTTTGCCGAGGAAATGGAAGCTCAGAAAACCCGCTCCCGTGCAGCTTCTGAATCTGAAACAGGCGATTGGGTGATTGTAAATGAAGATAACGGAGTAGAATTCGTAGGCTATGATTACTTAAAGGCACATACGCAGATCATCAAGTACAGGGTGATTTCTGATAAAAAGGGGGACAAATACCAGATCGTATTGGACAAGACCCCGTTTTATGCAGAAAGTGGGGGGCAGGTAGGAGATACTGGCTGGCTGATCTCTGAGACAGAAAAAGTGAGAGTGATCGATACAAAGAAGGAGAATGACCTGATTGTCCATTTTGTGGAAAAACTGCCGGCTGATCCCGAAGCTAAGTTTGGAGCTGAGGTCGATGCCGAAAAACGTTATTTGACAGAAAACAATCACACTGCTACTCACTTGCTTCAGTCGGCTTTGAAAGAAGTGCTGGGCGATCATATCCAGCAGCGTGGCTCTTTGGTCAACCAACATATGCTTAGATTCGACTTCTCGCACTTCAGTAAATTGACTGATGAGGAAATATCTAAAGTGGAGGATATAGTCAATGACAAAATCCGGCAAAATATTCCTTTTTCAGAGCAGAGAAATGTGCCGATAGAAGAGGCTAAAAAACAAGGAGCTACCGCTCTTTTTGGTGAAAAATATGGTGATTATGTAAGGGTAGTCACTTTTGATAAGGATTTCTCTGTTGAACTTTGCGGAGGTACACACGTACCTCAAACGAGCAAAATAGGTTTGTTCAAAATTATTTCTGAAGCTTCCAGTGCATCGGGTGTCCGCAGAATCGAGGCGATCACCGCTAAGGCAGCAGAGGAATATTTCCGCAAACAGGATAATTTGGTGAAGGAAATCCAGGAACTGCTGAAGAATCCAAAAGACTTGAAAAAGTCTATTGAATCATTGATTCAGGAGAGAAATGAGCTCAAAAAAGAAATTGATTCCCTGCACTTGGAGAAAGCTTCGGGCGTGAAAACGGAGCTGCTCAAGCAATTTGTGACTGGAGATGGGATTAATACCCTTATTGCGCAAGTGGAACTACCGAATGCTGATTCATTGAAGAAACTTGCCTATGAATTGAAAAATGAAGTGGAAAATGCCTTCGTGATTTTAGCAGCAAAAATTGACGATAAGCCCCAAATCGCAGTGATAATTGAGGAGGAGTTGGTAAAAAGCAAGGGGTTGAACGCGGGTCAGATCGTCAGGGAATTGGCAAAGGAAATCCAAGGAGGGGGTGGAGGACAGCCGTTTTTTGCCACAGCAGGTGGAAAAAATCTCGCTGGACTACAAAATGTGGTGGTCAAAGCCAGGGAGTTATACCTTTAGAAAACAGAAAAACACGAGCGGATGCTAAGTGAAGAAATAAAGAATAAATATCAGTTGATCATCGGACTTGAGGTGCATGCGCAGCTTATGACCGAGAGTAAAATGTTTGCAGCTGATGCCAATGCCTATGGCAAATCACCCAACACACAGATTTCTGTGATTACCTTGGGGCATCCTGGCACCTTACCAAAGGTCAACAGGAAGGCTATCGCCTTTGCCATCAAGATGGGATTGGCATGCAATTCTGAGATTACCCGGCACAATGTATTTGCCCGAAAAAACTACTTCTATCCGGATCTGCCAAAAGGCTACCAACTTACGCAGGACAAAGGCCCGATATGTGTAGGAGGGACAGTTCCGATCCAGTTGGCAGACGGCACCAAGAAAGAGGTGATCCTGAACCGTGTGCATATGGAAGAGGATGCCGGCAAGTCCATCCATCTAGCAGGAGAACCTGATACGTTAGTGGATTTCAACCGGGCAGGCACTCCATTGATAGAAATCGTAACTGAGCCTGATATCAACAGCCCGGAAGAAGCCTATGCTTTTCTGGTGGAGGTGAAGAAACTGGTGAAATACCTGGATATCTGTGATGGCAATATGGAAGAAGGGTCACTTCGCTGTGATGCCAACGTATCTGTAATGCTGAAAGGTGCCAAGGAACTAGGCAAAAAAGTGGAGGTGAAAAACATGAATTCCTTCAGGAATGTGTTCCGGGCTATTGAGCACGAACATGAACGCTTGATAGGCCTGATAGAAGCTGGGGAGGAAGTTGTTTCTGAAACCAGAACTTTTGATGCAAATACAGGACTTACGGCCAGTATGCGTACCAAAGAAGACCTGAATGATTATCGATACTTTCCTGAGCCTGATTTGAGTCCAGTCGTGATCTCAGACGAGTGGCTGAATGCCGTAAAAGCTACCATGCCAGTTTTGCCAAGAGAACTGCACAGGAAATTTGTGGAAACCTATGGATTGCCGGCATACGATGCCAGTTTCCTGACAGAATCAAAGGAAGTTGCCTTATGGTTTGATGAGCTTTGTGGCAAAACCCAAAACTATAAAGCAGCGTCTAACTGGATGATGGGGTCGGTAAAATCAACGCTAAATGAGAAATCATTGAGCATGAAGGATTTTCCTGTGAGCACAGATTTTCTTGCCGGTTTGATAGCTCTGGTAGATGAAAATAAAATAAGTAACAGTGCAGCATCACAGAATATCTTTCCTGAAATGTTAGTCACTCCTGCTGAAAGTCCATTGGAAATAGCCCAACGACTCAACCTGCTACAGGAAAGCGATGAATCCTCTCTGAAGCCGATTGTTGAAGAGGTGTTAGCCGCAAATGCCGCTAAAGTGAAGGAATACAGATCAGGTAAAAAAGGTTTGATGGGGCTGTTTATGGGGCAAGTGATGAAAAAATCCCAAGGAAAGGCAGATCCTAAAGTCGCAACAAAATTATTGACAGAATTATTAGACAATTAATCCATGCTGAATCGAATGAACGTAATCCTTTTGCTTACCATAGCCTCCTCTCTTTTCTCCTGCGGGGAAAAGCAATCAAATGATGGGAAAGTTGAGATCTCCGGGACTATTGAGAATGCACCTGATGGTGTGATAATACTGTCCCAATTCACTGACAATCGTCCAAAAGTGCTGGACACGCTGCAATTGGATAAAAAGGGTGGGTTTAACTATGAGCTGGAAGTAGATTCGCCCACATTTTATGAATTGAATCTATACGGACAAAAACTAGTTCGCCTCGCACTTTACAAAGATGATGTAAAAGTAGATTATGATTTTTCCGAGCCGGAAAATCTAGTGATCGAAGGCTCTCAGGATTCTAAAGAAATGCTCAAAATCGAAAAGCTCATGGAATCTTATCAGGCCAAGGTGAACGCGCTCAATGAGGCTTATTATAATGCCATGAGCGAAAATGATACTGAGGCGATCAAGCAGATACAGACCGACGCAATGGCGCTGGAAAGTAATCAGGCATCTGAGGTGAAAAACGTCATCAACAGCATGGGGGACAGTTTTGCTTCACTTGCTGCGATAGGATTGCTCAATCCTAAAAATGAGTTTCAGTTTATGGATAGTTTGGTAGCCAAACTGGATGAGAGATATCCTGAGACCAAAACTATTGTACAGCTGAAGCAGCAACTGGAAGAGATGAGGGCGCTTTCTATGGGGCAGGTTGCTCCGGAAATAGAATTGCCAAATCCAGCTGGCGAAACAGTGAAGCTATCTGATTTACGGGGTAAGTATGTGATGATTGATTTTTGGGCGGCTTGGTGCAAGCCATGCCGTGAGGAAAATCCAAATGTTGTAGAACTTTATAACGAGTACAAAGATAAGGGCTTTGAAGTGTTTGGGGTTTCGCTTGACCGTACCAAGGAAGCGTGGGTTGAAGCTATTGAAGAGGATGGATTGACCTGGACGCAGGTTTCAGATTTAAAATATTTCAATTCTGTTGCGGCTGAGATGTATCAGATCGATGCTATTCCGGCTACTTACCTGATTGACCCTGATGGTAAGATCATTGGGAAGGATCTTCGTGGGCCTAGCCTAAGAGCGAAGTTGACCGAGATTTTTGATTGAGTTTTTTTAATCACAATAACAAAAAAGCCTTCTGGAATTGACCAGAAGGCTTTTTTGTTGAGCAGGTAAACATGAAAGGAAGGAAGAAAAAGTACCAAACAGTCCTTCCTTTAAAAATCGTGTCATTGAAAAAGGAATAGCAAAAGTTGTTTATCACCCATGACAAATCTACTGAAAAGATTCAAAAGAAAAACAATCTTAAAGTTATTCTTATTGAATTAAATATTAATTTTTCCTGATTTAGATTTAATATTCCTTGAAAATTAATAATCTGTTAAAAAATCAACTATTTCGCTATTTTTTCATAACTGGCAATGACTCCCCTTACCATCGCTGAACTGAATCCCTGATGTTCCATTTCATTCAATCCCACTATGGTACATCCTTTGGGAGTGGTCACCTTATCTATTGC
>CBFGUY010000251.1:0-5011 GCA_965651895.1 uncultured Algoriphagus sp.
GTTTGCGTACACGGACAGTTGCTAATACCTTGTAAGAAGTCCAAGCCTATGGTTATCATATGCGTTCCTGAATTGTAACCTATTAGGTCATTAATGGTGATTTGATACGAATAAGCAAAATAGAAATTGGACTTTTTAATGCCAGCCATGGGACCAAGATTCAAAGGATCGAAAAATTGATCGTTTAAGAAACGATAAGAGATCCCTCCCCAAAAATAGTCTTCTCGCCTATCGTACTTTCTAACCTTAATATTGATATCTGTACTGGAACGGTCATCACTATCAAAATATTGAAAAAATACAGATGGTTCAAATTCCAGTTTTTTATTTAATTTGCTTTGAAGTGTTATTCCTGTATACACTTGGTAGTTTAACAGCAAATCGGGTTCTATCCCAACATAATCGTCTATGTCTTTTGGTAAAATATTATTTGCATTTAAACTGAAATAAAATCCTTTATTTCTATACAAAACACCAACATCGAAGTTGTTGTTCGAGATGGCCCTATCGTCTGTAACACGTGGATCGATGATAGGTGTTTCATATGTTGGTCTAAATTCATCAATATCTATTCTGAAACTGTTTAGGTTATATGAAATTCCGAAGGACAAATACTGCTTCGAGTAATAATCCAAAATAAGATGGTGCGCAAAAGACACCTTCAAGCCCTTTTGAAGCGTATATCCGTTTTTATCATTATACAATGAAATTCCTACACCTGATCGGTCGGCAATTCTAAAATCGGCATATAAGGACTGATTGTCTGGTGCATCCTTGATGCCTACCCATTGGGTTAAACCATTGGCCCTAATCTTTAAATTATCGCCAATTCCAGCATAAGTAGGAGAAATCACAAAGGGATTATCGGCTAAATATTGCGTGTATACAGGCAAATTCAACTCTTGACCGTAACTTTGTGCTAAGATTAAGAAAATAAAATATATAATTAGTTTTTTCATCTTGAATCGTTTTAAATTTTAATCTCCCAGGCTTATCTGTACAATGTAAAATGTCCAACAAAATCCCTATTGTCGTTAGGGTCATTAAGCCTTACCACATACCAGTAATCTCCAGTAGGAAGTTCTTTTCCCTGATAGGTGCCATCCCAAGTTTGACCCACTCTTAAAGTGGCAATTTTTCTACCATAACGATCAAAAATATCAAAATCCAAATTTGGATAATGAACCACGCATCCCGGAGCCCAACCATCCAGAACACCATCGCCATTTGGCGTAAAGTAATTAGGGATACACACATCCACATAATCGAAATGTCTGGATGCTGTTGCCACACACCCATTACTATCTGTAACGGTTACTGTATAGGTTCCAGATTCTGAAATTACAAACACATTGGTGCTTCCATAAGATTCTCCATTCAAGGTAAATTCATACTCTCCAGAACCTCCTGAGGCAACTGCAATAATTTCATTTATTTCACCATCGTTTAAAACCAGGGTCAAAGGATCGAAAGTTGTAATATCAAAGAGTTCCGTTCTTTGAATACAGCCATTGGTATGTCTTACATCTATATAATGACCAGTTCCAGGAACAACATCCACAAACACATTGCTGGCCTGGTAAGGGCCTCCATCCAAGGAATAATCCAAATCATCTGGATTGGTAATACTATCATCTACAATAACTGTAACTATGTTACTTGAGGCATTGTTGACACAGGTATACTCAATTTCAACAAAAGGATTGATTCTAACGGATTCTGGGAACGTGATGTTCCATTCAGATTCACAACCTTGACTATCGCGTACATAAACCATATGGTCTCCACCACCCAATCCAGTAAAATCAAACTGTGTTTGTCCTAAAGTTCCGGTTGTGTAAGGACCATTATAATCGTCTATGCTTACAGAATAAGGAGGTGTACCACCAGAGATATCTATACTAAATTCACCATCTAAATCTCCTTCACAAACCTCTGGAATAATAGAATTAGGTACAATGCTTATAACAACAGGTGCAGGTTCGTTAATGGTGAAATTTAGCATCACATAACATCCCAGCTCATCTTGCACGATTACATCATAGGTTCCCGGCTCTAAGTCTTCAAAAACATTCGTTTCAAAAAACTGATTTAATTGGGGTGAAATAGCGTACATGATCAATCCTGTTCCTCCTGAAGCATTAATGGTTACAGATCCATCGTTTGCACCATAACAAGTGACATCTGTTACCGAAAAAGGCGCAGTTAATGGAGCCGAAGGCTCTGTGATATCAAATGGAGCCGAAGTGCTTAAACAATCACCGCTGTCCACATGTACCTGATAGGTTCCTGCTGGAAGTTCTGTAAACACGCCCGGACTGTTCTGGGTTGCCGGAATGGTATTCCCTCCAGCATCCTGTAATGTGTAAATATAGTTTCCTAAACCACCTTGAGCTGTGGCAACAACCACACCAGTAGCATCACCTGCACAATTGATGGTGGCATTTGTTAGGGATAAATCAAGGGTCAGTGTTGGCAATGGATCTATCGTTATTTCATTTGAAACGATTGCAATACAGCCATTGGCATCTTGTACATAATAGGTATGTGTTCCAACAGGAACCGGGAAGGTGGTAGATGTGGCAAAAGATCCCAACACTGGTGTTAACGTACTGTTATCGCTATAAGTATAAGGCCCTGTCCCTCCTGTGGCACTTAACGTAAGTGTGGCCTCGGTCAAACAGGTTTGGGTTGTATTAACCACTAAATCTGCTTGTATTTCAGTAGGTTCATTTATAACAATGGTAGCCGATGTAAAACTACAATTAAACCCATCTGTCACTAGAACTTCGTAAGTCCCTGCGCCAAGGTTTCCAAACACAGGAGATGTCTGTGGTCCAGAAGAACTAGTTGTAGGGGAAAGCATATTCAAAGTATAGGTATAATTGCTTCCTTGTCCTCCAGTAATATTTGACACGCTAATAGTCGCATTCGCATCCCCAAAACATGCCAGCAATGTCGCACTAGGTGTTACAGTTGCAGTTATTGGAGGGGGAACCACAAGGGTTACCGTATCTGAAGCAATACAACCTCCAGCATCCATAACATTTACGGTATAAGTTCCAGCAGCTAGGTTTTCAAAAGTTCCATTGGAAGAATAAGCTACTGTGGCTGCTCCTGTCAATTCATACTGATAGGTTCCCCAACCACCAGTTGCTGTGGCAGTGATCGTTCCCAAATTATTGGTACAGGTAACATTGGATGTTTCCAATGCTACAACCGCTAAAGGCTCTGTTGGTGATGTAATGGTCACCACATTGCTTGTTGTAGTACAAAACGGACTGGCCGTTTCTGTAATTTGAACAGTATAATTTCCAGCCAATAATCCAGTAATGGTTTGTGGATTTGTATTTGTGTCTACAGCTATTGGTCCTAAAACTGATGTTCCTGAGTTATCAAAAACTTCATAGGTATAAGTGCCAGAATATCCACTAACGTTAATTTCCATTGCGCCATTGGTATCGCCAAAACAGGTTACAGCAGTTGTAGCTGTGGCCATGGCATCAATGGTATCAAATGGAGCCACTGTATAAGCTGCTGTGGCAATGGTACAACCTGTATCTAAATCGGTTACTAGGAAATAATAATCTCCTGGTGATGAGATAGCAAAGATGTTGGAAGCTTGTGGTGTGCCATTTGGCAACATTTCATATTCAAAATTACCTGATCCACCTGTAACGGTAATAGCTATGGAACCTGTATTGTTACAGTCAATTGGTGTGGCTTCTGCCACTGTTGCCATAGTTAAGGTTGGCAATGGTAATATATTTACTGTATTGGTTGCAATACAGCCATTGGCGTCTTTTACATAAATATCAATGGTTTGTGCACTTCCTGTATCTAAGATATCAAACACATTGGTGTTAAAGTAATTGATCCCATCTATACTATAGGTATAAGAAGGGGTTCCTCCCACTTCTGTAATGGTTAACACAGACGCATTTACAGATCCATCAGCGGCACAGGCAAAATCTGTAGCAGTTCCTGATACTGTTAGCAAAGTAGGTTCACCAACAGTAACATCCATGGTGTTGGAACATCCTCTACCAGAATTTACTTGAACCGTATAGGTTCCTGCTGCCAAGCCTGTAAACACATTCGAGGTTTGAGGTGCCACTACAATAGGTGCAATAATTTCATAAGTGTAAACTGGATTATCGTTTCCTGCATCCAGGTTAACCGTAATAGTACCTTCATTACTTCCGTTACAACTCACATCTGTTACAGAAGTTGTAAAGCTTACAGGTGTTGCGGCATCTAAAGTAATGGTGGCATCTTCCGTACATAAAGTGTTGGTGTCTGTAATCGTTACGGTATAAGTCCCCGAAGGTACACCAGAAAACACATTCCCAGTCAAACCAATGGACGCTGGATTAGGACTGATGCTGTAACTATAAGATCCTGTTCCTCCTACGGCAGTTACTGTAATTTCACCATCATCATCAGAACAAGTTGTAATGCCTGTAACTGTTGGAGAAATTCCTAAAGGTGGTTCAATGGTCACACTTACCAAATTACCACAGCCATTCACATCCCTTACTTCAATGGTATGCGTACCTGAAGCTAAATTCTGGATAGTAAATGGAACTGTTTGTGTTTGAAATGCGCCTCCATTGATACTGAACGTATAAGGAGACATTCCAGCAGTTGGTAAGGTTACATCTATTTCAAAAGCTCCTTCGGCTGTGTTACATTGATTGCTTACAGTTGCAGCTATCACTGGCGAAGGATCCATTGGCAATATCAAAACAGGTGTTGTTTTAATACATCCATATGCATCCATGGCATGTACATAATAACTATTGGCATCCATATTGAACACATTTGTAGATCCCCAAGAAGGATCGGTTGGTAGTGGTGCAGTTGCCGAAGTTGTAATTTGATACATATATGGAGGTGTTCCATCTGTAGCTATGGCACTGATAACACCTGAGTTTGGATGACAGTTGGCATTCTGATCCACTGTAGCTGTCAAACTTAACTCTATGGCTGATTCCGTAATATTAAATGG
>CBFGUY010000252.1:0-4973 GCA_965651895.1 uncultured Algoriphagus sp.
TCATTTCCTAGTCCAAGCTGGCTGTTTCTCAAAGACTCCCAAACCAATGGGTAATACTGACCTGCATTCACTCTGTCATACTCTGGCAAAGCTCTGCTTGCAGTACCCTGCTGAACTCTGAAGGTAAAGTTTGGCCTGTTCTTTTTCCCTTTTTTGGTAGTAATCATAATCACACCATTCGCAGCTCTAGATCCATAAAGGGCAGAAGAAGAAGCATCCTTCAGGATAGTCATATCTTCGATATCCTCAGGATTCAAATTGGAAATATCCGCATCGTAAGGAACCCCATCAACTACATAAAGTGGTGATGATGAAGAGTTCACAGATCCAATACCTCTGATTCTTATAGCTGGAGTAGAGCCTGGCTGTCCAGAAGCAGATGTGGTAATAACCCCAGGAGACTGGCCTTCGATGGCATTCACCACATTGTTGATCGGCCTGTTAGCTATTTGATCACCTTTCAGTGAAATTGCAGAACCTGTGAAGTTCCCCTTATCAGCTGTACCGTAAGCAGTGACTATTACTTCATCCAAATTCTGTGAATCAGGATCCATTGTCACGTTTACCACCGATCTATTTCCGATTGCCTCTTCCTTTGAACTATAACCGATATAGCTAAACACCAAGGTTTGGGCACTTGCAGGAACTTCTATCGAAAAAGAACCATCCAAATCTGAAACTACCCCAATGGTGGTTCCTTTCACCAAAATACTGACTCCAATGAGCCCTTCTGGCTCTTCTTCCGAGACTACCTTCCCCGTGATCACGCGCTGCTGCGCAAACACCAAGCTGGAGACCAGTAATCCAAAGAGCATACTGAGTAACGCTTTTTTCATAAGTTTTAATTAATTGATAAATAAGCACAGCTCCACTTTGAAGCTGCATTGTCTATATAATCTGAGATTAAAAGCTGGAGTGGATTAAGCTTTGGTAAAGCGGGCAGAGCTAGTAGGAATTATACAATTGACATAAATCAATTCCTTACGATCTAAATATCTTCTCATAGTTCTTATATAAGTGTCCGATCCCGATCAAAAGGAAAAAATGAAACAACCATTTTTTCAAAAACGAACACTTTTTTATTGAATATTTGGGTTATACAAATGTAAATTTAGAAAACATTATGTAATTCGGTTAAAATTCGATAAAAAAACACCATATTTTTGATTTTTGGTAGAATTAAGTTTTATAAGGATTAGTCTTCTACAAAAAACTTCTATTGCTCAAAAAGAAAAAGCCTCCCGATTTTAAATTAGTCTCAGGAGGCCTTTTTAGCTTTTATTTCTAACTCTACTTCGATGTGTCTAGCTTGTTTTTTGCCTTCACGTATTTTTCCAGCCAAGCATCCATCTCCCATAACATATGGTTAATGGACTCTTTGGCTGCATACCCGTGACTCTCATTTGGCAAAAACACTAATCTAGCCGTGGCACCATGTCCTTTCAATGCATTATAATATCTCTCCGACTGAATCGGGAAAGTACCGGAATTATTGTCCGCCTGTCCGTGAATCAGCAGGATAGGTGTTTTAACCTGGTGGGCAAAGGAGAATGGGGACATGTTGAAGTAAACCTCCGGAGCTTCCCAATAGGTTCTTTGCTCGTACTGGAATCCAAATGGAGTCAACGTTCTGTTGTAAGCACCACTCCTAGCTATTCCAGCGGCAAACAGATCGGTGTGAGACAACAAATTCGCAGTCATAAATGCCCCATACGAATGTCCGCCTACCGCTATTCTATCCCTATCTCCAATACCTAAATCAACTATTTCATCTATTGCAGCTTCAGCATTGGCTACCAACTGATCTATGAAGTAATCGTTTGGCTCCTTATCTCCCTCTCCTACTATGGGCATTTCAGTTCTATCCATAATGGCAAACCCTCTGGTCACCCAGAAAAGTGGAGAACCATAACTAACCCGCGTAAAGGCGTACTGAGAACCTCTGACCTGGGCAGCCACTTCTTTGGATTTATATTCTCTAGGATATGCCCACATCAATACGGGAAGCGGAGCGTCTTTCCCCGGCTCAAAACCCTCAGGAGTGTAGATTACTGCGGACAGGTTGAGCCCATCGTTTCTTTTATAGGTCACCAGCTGCTTTTGGATCCCCTTTATGGATTCGTAGGGATTATCAAAATCAGTTAACTGAAGGGGAGCTATTCTCTTTTTTCTGTTCAGCAACCAATAATTGGGCTGAATGTCTGTGCTTTCTTTTAAAGTAATAAACTCAGTCGCATCATCATTCAAGACTTTGGCCACACGCTCATAGTAAGGAGCCTGTGATCTCCAAAGTATCTCTTCCTTCCTGGTCTTTGTATTGAACGTAGATAAATAAGGCATGTCACCTTCAGGTGACCCTCCGGGACTAGTCATATATACAAGATCTCCTTTCCTTAGCAGTACGTTCCTGCCAAACTCATTTTCAGTCATCACAGGATATCCCGGGTCATTGTATAAATCATCAAAGGAGCGTTCTATGATCACTCGCTTAGGCTGGGAAGGATCAGATGGATTAATAATAGACCGTAAGTCCAGGCGGGTTTTCGACCATCTTTCGCTCATGATTGCAAACGTATCATCAGACCAATCCATTCCCGCAAATCTATAGGAAGAAGTAGCCAATTTTTGCTTTTCCCCTGCAAATGGAGCCGCCCAAGTATAGATGATCTCGCGCTCTTCCATTTCTATACGGGCATCTCCCCCATCTTGGGCTTCCACCCAATACAGCGTTGCCGGCTTATCTGCTCTCCAACTGATATACCTTGGGCCAGTCACCGTAGCATCAAACCCCGTTGGCCTATTCTCATCCAAAGGGATTTCCGCCAATGTTTTCACTTTGTTGCCGTCACTTGACCAAATCTCCACATCATAAGGAAATCTGCTGGCAGGAACCAAATACGAGAAAGGCTTTCTGATCAAACTTACCAAAATATACTTTCCATCAGGAGAGAGATTCATTGATTTGATCATACCAGGAGCACCTATGTTTTTTTTGTTGCCTTCCAAATCCACCTCCACAAGCTGTGAATCCATAAAGTAGGCAAAAAGTAATTCATCATATGGATTTTCGAGCAGATCCTGATAGGTACGGCTAGGAGCTGCATCCCCGGTGGTCTCCTGGATTATAGGACCAGCAGGCGCAGAGGGTTTTTGAGGAATTAGGCCGCGGTCAGGGTTCACCGCCCTTACCAATAACTTATTCTCAGGAGTCCAGAGGACTGAATTACCATATACGTCATTGACAATCTTATTCGTCAGTTTCTTGGCAGAATAGGTAGCCATATCTATCATCCACAAACTAATGCCATCTGCATCTGTCTGGGTAAAAGCCAGGTATTTTTCATCATGGGACAAGCTAAATCCCCCCATATGTGGCTGCATCGGCAGGCCAGATATCTGATTTTCTTCTCCAGATTGGGTATGCTTGATTATAATATTTTCTATTCCTCTGCCCCGACTAGGGCCGGAAGTGGCCGGATTAATCCGCATGCCCGCTATTTTCAGTTCCGGTTGCGAAAGCACCTCTATGCTGGGATTGTCAGCCCCTTCCATCAAAAGCATCCAATCGCCGGTTTTACTGAATCTAACCGAAGGAGTAGCGGGAGCATTTGCCAGATCAGCAATGGACTGCGGAGGTGTTTGATAGGTACTTTGCGCCAGCAGTTCTGCCCCAAAAATGCTGAGCGAAATCGCTAAGGCAAAAATTTTAGTAACTCTTAATTTCATTTTGATATATTTTGGTTAGGCTAAAATTACCAAATTCTATCCGTCAGAATCTGTAGAATAAGATAAGTGGCGAAAAGACGCTTTGAATCTAAGATATAAGGATGTTAACCCTTAAACTGATGGGGTATAATCCAAAAGCTTGATTTGTTTCCATTTAGCCCCTAGCTTTTTCACCTTTTAAAAATATTTTACTGCTTTTTTACGCCTTTTTCCTCCGGACTGGGACTGAACTGGCTAACGGAAGATATAATCCCGCAGCAAGAATAATCCTGCTATTGCAATAGAATTGCATCACTACTGATTCTTACCAACCTGATTGACAATAAGGTGCAACATTTTCAGATTCCCAGTGAAACATTCACATCAAAAAAAATGTCTTTAATGAAGGGATTCTAAAAGTATAGACGAAAAACCTCTAGGGAAATGAGCTGTACTTCCATAAATTTAATAAGAACAAAAAACACAAGACCATGCTACATGTTTTAAATGGTGACTCGCTAGCATCTACATTCCCCGCCAGCATTCCAGGGAGAATCGCAATCGTAAGGGAAGCTTTGGTAGATGGCCCTGTAAAATCAGATTCCACAGAAGAGCTCTGGGTGATCCGGGAAAGATTTCTCTCAAAGAAATACCCTGAGGCATCCCAAGAAAATTACTTCACACAGGTAGTGCCTGAGTTTGAAAAAATAATGACTGCCACCTCGGGAACAGAAGTATATCTCTGGTTCGAATATGATCTTTTCTGTCAGGTAAACTTATGGTTCACTGCTCATTTACTTAAAAAACACAAAGGCCCTGTTTTTTTGGTTTCCCCTACTACCGATTTGATCGAAGGATTTGGAGGGATGAAGGAGATACAACTAGAACAAGCTTATAGAAACGCCAAACCGCTCACTGCCAACGAAAGGCATGTGCTAGCTGACATGTGGAAGATTTACCAAAAAGAGGATATTTCCGAAGCTTTGACTCTTTCACATCAGACTATGCCGGAAATCCCCTATCTATACCCTGCAGTAGTAGCTTGGAAAGAATCAATTCCCCGTGGAGATTATCCAGGCAAGCCCAAAGCTGCCCTGAAAGAAATCGCCGCAGAACTGGGAACAGATGACTTCGGGAAAATCTTTCGGGCTTTCCATATCAAGCATGCTATTTATGGCTACGGGGATTTGCAGGTGAAGCGACTCTGGGAAGAATTGAGAACTGGAGAATTGGAAAAATAACGAAAAAGAGGCTGTCTCATAACTCAT
>CBFGUY010000253.1:0-4966 GCA_965651895.1 uncultured Algoriphagus sp.
ACGGTGCTTGAAGCGAAATTTACTTGGGCGGATTTCACTCCATCTGTATGTGCCAGAATTGTTTCCACACTGGATGCGCAAGCAGCGCAGGTCATACCGGTGACGGGGAAAGTCTCTTTGTGTACTATTTGAGTGGATTCTTCCATGAGTTGCTTGTCTTTATTTGACATTACAAACTTAGGAAGACTCAAGGAGGGAAATGTTATGGGATTTTGGGTAAAAGTTATGAGATTTTGGTGCAGGAAGTACGGAAGATAAAGCGGATAGCATAGTGAGATCGAAATTTGTTACTCCATTTTCTGTTAAAGTTTCCAAGCCGCCTTCTTACCGCCAACGAATAACTCGCTAACTGAGGAACGATAACTTATATGTAAGTTCTGAACTTGATTTTCCTATAGCTATAATACAATTCTGTTAGGATCATTTACATGGGTACATCGAAATTACTTGATGCTGTTTGTACCTAGTCTGGCATTTTTTTTATATAATAAAACATATTTTACATAATTAAATCTGAAGTTTATATTTACTTATCACTCTTATTTCATTCATTTTAGTTATTCTATTTTACTTAGTAACATTCCTAGTTATCTGTTGTGCGAATAAAGCAAAAAAAATTAAATTAAAACTTTATAAATAACAATTAACACATTGATTTAAAGATATTTATATTAATAACTAAAGCAATTCTATTGCTTGATCTTAAGCTCTTTTTTCAAAAGCTTTGATAGCCAAAATCTCCAATTCCAATAAACACACAAGCCAATTTGTTTTTTTTAATGTTCTAGATAACATCATTAACTATTGTCATTTAAGAAATGTGTGGTATATTTTGAAAATAATAGTTAACCATCGCTCATGGATTTTAAGATCCCTTTATCATTTCCAGTATTTAATGGCAACGAAAATGCTTATTTACAGCGTGCTATTAGCTCTCGGCATATCGCTACCTCCGGGGAGTTTATTACTGAGTTTGAAAGAAGGTTATCCACAAGATTAAAGTCACATGAGGCCGTTGCCTTAAATTCAGGTACCTCATCCCTGCACTTGGGCATGGTTCTCCTAGGCATAAGTCCTGGAGATGAGGTAATCTGTCAGTCATTTACTTTTTGTGCATCAGCCAATCCAGTGGTTTATCTGGGAGCCACACCTATATTTGTGGATAGTGAAAAAGAAAGCTGGAATATTTGTCCTGAAATTTTGGAAGACACGATTCTCAGCAGGATTTCTAAAGGAAAGAAGCCAAAGGCAATAGTAATTGTTCACCTGTTTGGAATGCCCGCCAAGTTGAAGGAAATAATGGAGATTTCCGATAAATACAATATTCCGGTTTTGGAAGATGCGGCGGAAGCTTTTGGTAGCCAATATCTAGGCAAGTCCTGTGGAACCTTCGGTAAAATCGGGGTAATTTCCTTTAACGGCAACAAGATCATGTCTGCCGGAGGTGGGGGAGCGTTGATAGCCAACGATACTGCCAATGTACAGCATGCCAGATTACTTTCTACCCAAGCAAGAGAAGATTTACCATTTTATCATCACTTGGAAATAGGGTATAATTACAAAATGAATAATCTTTCGGCTGCTGTAGGCGTAGCACAACTTGAGCAGTTGGATGCATTTATCCAAGCTAGAAGACTTATCAATCAACGGTATAGGATCTTGCTGGAGGATTTCCCTGGAATTAGTTTTCAGACCGAATCACCGGATTCACAGTCTAATTACTGGTTGACTGCTATTTTGATAGATAAACAAATTACCGGATTTTCTAATATAGAGCTAAAATCAGCCCTGTTGAAACATGATATAGAAAGTAGGTTTCTTTGGAAACCTCTCCATACACAACCGGTATTTAACATGACCCCTTACTACGGGGGAAGTATGGCGGAAAGACTATTTGAGAACGGGCTTTGCTTACCTAGTTCAGTAAATTTGACCCTACAGGACCAGGAGTTAATTGTAGAAGTAATCCGTAAAGAATTAAGTAAAACGTTCAAAAGTGATTTACCGAAATTGCCTTAAGCGAGGGTTAGATTTAGTTCTTGCCTTTCTAATGTTTTTGATACTATTACCCATTTTTGTGGTTTTGCTGCTCATTTTAAGCATTCATCACAAGGGAAGTCCGTTTTTTTTTCAATCCCGCCCGGGAAAGGGAAATATATCATTCAAGATTCTCAAGTTTAAGACCATGTCTGATCTATCTGATGAAAGCGGAAAACCCTTACCGGATTCTGCACGGATTACCCGATTGGGCAGAATGATCAGAAAATCTTCTTTGGATGAGATCCCGCAGTTGATCAATGTACTGAAGGGGGATATGAGCCTGGTCGGCCCACGCCCTTTACTGGATGATTACCTCCATCTATACTCCAGAAACCAGGTGAGACGGCATGAGGTAAAACCTGGAGTGACCGGATGGGCCCAGATCAATGGGAGAAACGCAATTACATGGGATACCAAATTCAATTACGATATCTGGTATGTCGATAACCTTTCTTTCTTACTGGATGTAAGAATCCTCTTCCAAACCTTATTCAATGTGATACTAGGTAAAGGAATAACGCAACAAGGCCATGTGTCAATGGGACAGTTTGAGGGCAGCAAAGAAGATTAATACTAGGATTGACATATAGCAGTTGAGGGTTTCACATGATTAAATAAAATATTTCACCAAGTAATCCAATAGTCACAAAATCAATAATTTATAACAATTTTTATGGTGATTCATTTTGCTATATGAATAGGGCTACCTTTTGATAGTGAACATTTTCCCAAAGACAACTAAAATCACAGCTCCCCCCAAAGAGCTAATTATTATCAGATTTTTACCCAGAGAAGGCATATACAGCCCCTGCCCTAGATAATGTCCGGCAATGATGATCAGACCCATCATCCCAAAAACAATAGAGGCAAACGTGGGTAAACCATTGGTTCGAGCACTTTCTTTTTCCCTTTGAGAGAGAGAATTGTAACCTGCTATCAGGTTAGGGAATAATTTGATCCCAATTCCTATTGCTATAAAAAGTAAACCCACGTAAATGCTTGCCATGATAGTCACAATTGAATTTCATTCTTTTTCCACGGAATTTAACTTTTTAACACTAGAACAACAAGGGGTTTAGTTAATATTTAAAATGCTTATCTGATAGACGTTTTACTAAAAAAGGACTCAGAAGTAAATCCAAGTCCTTTAATTCTATTTCAATGATACCCGAAGCTTTTGACCCTGACTCTTGATTCTAGAATCTTATGTCTAAGATCTAAATTCTCACTTCAGGCTTTTGACCATCTTCTTCACTTTTTTATCCAGATCCAGGATTGCTTTTGCATAGCGCTTATCCCACTCTTCCAGCCGGTCGGTAGATTTGGTTTCTACCTCATATCTGATACCTGGCAAAATCCATGAGGCGTATCCTGAGAAAGGATCTGTACTCACATAAAGTGATCTATACCAGCTGCCGAAGTACATTCCTTTAGGATCTATCCAGCTTTTTTCCAGAGAAATCAATGCTTTATTGATGGAGCTTACTTCTTTACCTGTAAGCCTCCCTGCCTCCAATGCAGTATTGATGGCAGCCTCATAAACTGTAGTAGTAGCCTGTAGTTTGACCAAGGCATCATCTACTTTTTCAAAATTGGCAAAAGAAGTATCTATTTCCTTTACAGATTTTACTGCATTATCGAAGTGTAAACGCAGATCCTGGGCATATCTAGGAACATCATAGGGGATGATAGTGGCGTTTGCCATACGCAGTGTTAGAACTCCTATCACAGAAGCCACTGTTCCTCCCATCTGGAAAGTAGGGTCAACAAATTTGCTGTAGTAGTGGAAATTGTCATAGTTGGAGTGATAGGCAGAAACTCCTCCTGTACCACCACTCAAGCTAGGCACACCTGCATACATATAAAAGGCAATGTGATCAGATCCACCCCCCAAATTTCCTATCCTAGGCTCCTCATTCTGTCCTGCCCAAACTTCAAAAACTGTCTTGGATGAATCAGGATAAGCGACTTCTTTAGATGCTTCGATAATTAGGTTTTTAAGTGTGGGAGCTGCAGAAACACCGAAGTTTCTTCCTGAAACCGCAGCATCAAAGTTCATATAGGTGACAGCTTTTGCCTGAAGTTCATCTTTAAATTGTTCTACCCATTCTGTGGAACCTATCACACCTTGTTCTTCAGCATCCCAATGTCCTATCAGAATTGACCTTTTTGGACGCTGACCCTTTTTGACCAGTTCTCCTATGGCTTCTGCAAGGGTCAGCATCATTGCGGTGCCTGAGTTTGGATCAGTAGCTCCAAAGCTCCAAGCATCGTAGTGGCTTCCCAATATTATCCACTCGTCTGGATATTCACTGCCCTGGAATTTGCCTACAATGTTGTTTGCCCGTACAAAATCAATGGGTTGATCTACTTTTACGCGTACTTTCAAGTCTTGTCCCCCGGTAATTCTGTAGTCAATTGGCAACCCTCCTTTCCATTCTTCAGGGACTGAGGAACCTTTCATTCTACTTAAAATCTCTTTGGCTGCACCATATCCGATAGGGGTGACTGGGATCGTGTGAAAAGCCACATCTTTTGGATCTAGTCGCTTCACCTGCTTATCTCCGTCTAACGGAAGAGCTGGCTGAAAGGGGGTCAGGGGGTCTCCTGTGTAATTCAAAGTTAGTAATGAACCACGCTGTATGGTGGTTTCATTATAATACGGCCCATCAGGATATACATCACCCTTTTCATAGCCAGAATCCTTAGGATCAGTATAAATGATCAAAGCTGCGGCACCATAAAGTTCAGCAAACTGAGCCTTATAGCCTCGGAAATTACCGCCATATCTGGCTATAACTACTTTCCCTTTGAGATCAACACCCATTTCTGCCAGCTTTTCGAAGTCTGCTTTTACGCCATAATTTGCATACACTACTTCAGCTGTGACATCTCCTGAACCTGAATAGGCATTGAATCCCTTGTG
>CBFGUY010000254.1:0-4948 GCA_965651895.1 uncultured Algoriphagus sp.
AAGTATCCTCCCAAGAAGTAAAAAACAAAACTCAATGCAATCTGTATATAGTTGATTCCAGAGATCACTTGGAGTATCTCTCCCATTTCGGTGGTTGAAGAAAAATCTTGGGACATTCCGCTATTTGCAAGTTCCATTGCTTGCTGCTGTGGCATCTGCATCCCTAAAAATCCTGTCACAATCGAAGTAAGGGTGCCTATGAGCACTATCCAGATCAAAAGCTGCGTGAGTCCTACACCTGCTATCCCTATAATTTTCCCAAGCATCAGCTGAAAAGGCTTGAGTGAAGAAACCAGTATTTCGACGATCCGGCTTGATTTCTCCTCAATCACGCCCTGCATAATCTGGTTTCCATAAATAAAAATGAACATGTAAATCAATATTCCTGCGACGAACCCTATAGCATAATTTACTGTGGCATCACTGACAGTCTCAGTCCCTTGCTCATCTAGTGTTATAGATTTTATGGCGACTTTTGTGCGGACTTCATTGATTATTTTGGGGTCTATTCCGCTTTCAAACAACCGCTGTTCTTCAATTTTCTTGCGCAGATTATTTTCCAAATAGCTGATCAGACTCATACTGGGATTTCCTTCTCCATAAAAAGTAATTCCAGCAGGATCCTTGATATCAAACTTAGGGATATGTAAAAAACCGTATCGGTCTCCATTTTGCACCAGTTTTTTGGCATCTCCGCTACTCGCATCAGAAAAAGAAAAAGCATATTGTTCCGAACTCTCCAGGAAAAACAACTTATTATCATCCACTACTTCGATAATTCTCAAAGACTGGCTGCTC
Source organism: uncultured Algoriphagus sp. (assembly GCA_965651895.1). Taxonomy (GTDB): domain Bacteria; phylum Bacteroidota; class Bacteroidia; order Cytophagales; family Cyclobacteriaceae; genus Algoriphagus. The sequence goes on from CBFGUY010000254.1 coordinate 799, forward strand.
TCTTCCTGTAAAGCTATCCATACAAATACGCCCATGATAGCCGGAAAAATCAACGGGGTCAATAAGGTCACAAGTAAAAAAGACTTCTTTTTGACACGGGACAGATATTCCCGCTGTATCACTAACCAGATCTTATCCATTCTCAGTTGATTTTACTTGATGAATAAAAATTTCTTCCATGGAAGGGACCAACTCCTGAAACCGTGTTACTTGGCCATAAAACATCAGTTCATTTAAAAGTTCATTAGGGTCTTTACCACTCAGTGGTAGCGTAAAACTATAGCTACCTTCATCATGCTTAGCGATCCACTCAGCGGGCAATTCTCTGGTGAGATGATCCAAAGTAATCGAATAGACTTCTGGCCTATAGATCGATTTCACTTTTTTAATAGTGCCGTCAAGGATTTTTTTAGAACGATTGATCATGGCTACCTGATCACAGAGCAGCTCTACGGACTCCATTCTATGCGTACTTAAAATCACGGTAGTACCTTTCGCCTTGAGTTCCAAAATCTCATTCTTTATTATATCAGCGTTTACCGGATCAAATCCTGAAAAGGGCTCATCAAGAATCAACAAGGGGGGATGATGGATTATAGTGGAGATAAATTGCACCTTCTGGGCCATTCCTTTAGAAAGATCCTCGATTTTTTTATCCTTCCAGGTTTCCATTTCAAGCTTTTCCAGCCAGTATTTGATCTTGGCTTTGGCCTCTTGGGGACTTAGACCTTTTAGTCTTGCAAAATACAACATCTGGTCCCACACCTTCATCTTCTTATATAATCCCCGTTCCTCTGGCAAATATCCTATCTGCCCAATATGCTTTGGTGCCAAAAGCTCCCCGCCAATAAAAACCTGACCACTATCAGCATCTATAATCTGGTTGATGATACGTATCAATGTGGTTTTACCAGCTCCATTTGGCCCAAGAAGACCAAAAACAATCCCTTCCGTCACATTCAAATCCACATCTGTTAGTGCCTTATTGGCCCCATAGGATTTATTAAGCTTTTCAATTTTCAACATAGTGCAAAAAAATAAGAATTATTCCACGGTGATGGAGCCTACACCCACGTCAATTATCAATTCCATTAATCTAGGGTCATCAGGGCTATACCCCTTGGTGATATAGGTTCCTTTTTCTAAGGTTTTTAAATATTTTGGCAGCGAAGTTTTACACATTGCCGTAGTCCTCATTTTTAATTTGATCGGATGGGAATCAGGCGGCAACTTTAGATGTAGAGTCCCTGCCCCCACCGCGGCAATCACATGGGTAGGATTATGTAGTCCATTGGAAAAGTTCAGGTCAATTTTCCCATAATTCACTTCAAAAATCATTCTTTTGGCATTACTGAAATTAGCATCATTAATTACCACAGTTCCCATATTCAGAGTGACCAGCAGGGTATCCATTTGCACCTGATTAGGTGATTCACTGCTGTAGTGAATTTTCACGTCGGCACTGGCACTTTTCACCTTGAGTTGGCTGACGGTGAGATTGGCCAAGTCAAAATCCGCTTTCCCCATCCCTAAATTAAAATCCAGATGATAAAGAAAGTTTGTACTTAGCCCTACATCCCAACTATGGTCAAAATCTTCGGATGATCCTGAAAAAAGCTTTGAGGTAATACTTTTTCCTAAATTTTCAGATTCCACATTTTTGTGAACCAGCGAGGCCTCAAGAATATTATTTTCGATTTTATTGGAAAAAACCGGAAGGATATTGGCTTGGTTAAGATGGCCATGGATATAGACCGGGTCAGAAGTCTTGTCCCGTCGTAGTTGAGTGGAACTTTTATAGGTGGTGAACTCCAGGGCCACCAAATCAAACCCTATCTTTTCCTTTACTTTGAACTCTTTGACCAGTTGTGCCTCACTCAAAGCTACCAATCCAATCATCATCAGAAAAAGCAGACACAATTTTCTAAGCATACGATAAGGGTACGGGGTGACTTTAAAAAGGTTCATTAAAAATATAAAAAAAGCCAGAATTGCTTCTGGCTTTTTTTATATTAGAAGAACTCCTTCATCTTATCGAAGAATGATTTCTCACTATTACCGGGATCTGGCTTAAAATTATCGGATTCTCTCAGGTCTTCCAAAGCCTCTCTTTCTTCTCTGGACAAATGTGTAGGAGTCCACACATTCACCATGATCAATTGGTCACCTTTGGTATAGCCATTGATATCCTTTATCCCTTTTCCTTTGAGACGGAGCATTTTCCCACTCTGGGTGCCCTGCTCGATTTTAATTTTCACCTTTCCTTCTATGGTAGGCACTTCGATAGATGCTCCAAGGGCCGCATCTACGAAACTAACATACAGGTCGTAAATAACATTATTCCCATCACGCTGCAGTACTTTATCCTCTATCTCCTCAATAACGATAAGCAAATCGCCTGCAATACCTCCGGGAATTTCATTCCCCTTACCTGACATACTCAGCTGCATTCCTTCAGCCACACCTCCAGGTATATTGATGGAGATGACTTCCTCTTTTACGATAAGCCCTCTGGCATCGGCATCAGCTGGCTTTTTATCAACTATCTGACCGCTACCTCCACAAACACCACAGGTACTAGCTGAGACCATCTGCCCAAGCATGGTATTGACCACTTTTTTTACCTGGCCTGTTCCCTGACATGCGGAACAGGTCTTAAAAGTAACACCATCCGCAATCAAATGGCGTTTTACTTTGATCTTCTTTTCAACACCGTTTGCTATCTCAGCAAGTGTCAATTTCATCTTCACTCGCAGATTTGTCCCTTTTTTGGTACGCCGACCACCGCCGCCACCGCCAAAGAAGGAGCTAAATCCACCGCCACCGCCGCCGAAAATGTCGCCGAACTGTGAAAAGATGTCATCCATGTTCATCCCACCGCCGCCAAATCCTCCGGCACCTCCTACTCCTTGATGTCCGAATTGATCATAACGCTGTTTTTTCTCCGGGTTACTCAGTACTTCATAAGCCTCGGCTGCTTCCTTGAATTTCTCTTCAGCCTCCGGGTTGCCAGGATTCTTGTCAGGGTGAAACTGAATTGCGAGTTTCCTGTACGCCTTTTTGATCTCGTCAGCTGATGCAGACTTCGTTACTCCTAATACTTCGTAATAATCTCTCTTCGCCATAATATTTTATGCTCCAGTCACCACTTTAGCGTAGCGGACTACTTTATCTCCTAATAGATAACCTTTCTCGATTACATCTACTACTTTTCCTTTTAGATCTTCGCTGGGTGCAGGTATCTGGGTGATTGCCTCCTGCGTTTCCGGGTCAAAAGGCCTCCCAACTAGATCATCCATAGGCTTCAATCCTTTTGAGCCTAAAATTTTCACCATCTTTTGAAAAACAAGAAGATTACCCTCTCTCACTTTTGCCCCTTCATCTTCACTTTCGCTGGCTTTAAAAGCACGCTCAAAATCATCTACTATAGGTATCAGATCCTTAATAACTTCCTCTGAGGCAGTACTGATTAAATCCAAACGCTCCTTCGCTGTTCTTTTTCTATAGTTCTCAAAGTCAGAGTAAAGACGAAGGTATTTATCTTTCAGATCGGCTACTTCATATTCCAGTTTATTTTCTTCAGATGTAGACTGGGATTCACCACCCTCAATCTCTTCCTCAACTGAAGTGTTTTGAACCGTTTCCTCGTTCAAACTGTCATCTTTGAAATTCATTTCTTGATCCACTTGTTCTTTATTATTCATATTTGAAATAGACAATAGTTGGCACAATGGGGCTAACAATATTGTTGCCACAGCACTTTCCCTGACAAACTGACACCTTAACTGCTATGAATTGCCTGCCAGATTAGATCTTTGAGTCTGTCAAGATTGTATTGGGACACCGAAGAGATGAAAACATGGGGAATCCCCTCCGGGATTTCTTTTTCCATTTCTTTCATCAGTTCCTCATCCAGCATATCTGCTTTGGAGATTGCCAGAAGCCTACGCTTGTCAAGGAGCTCAGGATTGTACTTTTCCAATTCTCCCAAGAGAATCTTGTATTGCTCACCAATATCGGAAGCATCAGCAGGCACCATAAAGAGTAAAATGGAATTACGCTCTATATGTCGAAGAAAACGGATCCCTAATCCTTTCCCCTCTGCGGCTCCTTCAATTATCCCCGGGATATCCGCCATCACAAAAGACTG
>CBFGUY010000255.1:0-4887 GCA_965651895.1 uncultured Algoriphagus sp.
AAACTCCCCCTTTAACTTCTAGTTTCTTTAGAAACAGATCCATTGTCAAAGGGGGAAAAGGCTACTGTCTCCGGTATCCGGTCTCCGGTCTTCGGTCTTCGGTCTCCCGTCTTCCGTCTCCTTCATCTTCAAGAATATTTTTTTCACAACTTCAGATTTGCTTCAAGAGAAAGTATTAGCTTTTGCCAGTGATACATGCAACACAAAGATTATAAGCATATAAAAAGTGCAGGCCAATGAAGGTTCTTTTAGTGGAAGATAATGCGGAGCTTACCCACAACATCAGCAAATACCTGCAGGACCAGGGCGTTCGCTGTGAAAGTGCTGTCAATTTGTTTGACGCTCAGGATAAGATACTCAGTTATGGTTATGACTGCATTGTATTGGATCTGATGCTACCGGATGGAAATGGCCTGACACTCTTGGAGTTGATCAAATCAAATAAATATGACACAAACGTTTTAATAATTTCCGCCAAAGATTCCTTAGATGATAAGTTGTACGGATTGGATAAGGGGGCAGATGATTACTTGGCAAAACCATTTCATCTCTCGGAACTCCTGGCAAGGTTGAAAGCCATCTATAGAAGAACCAAGATGCAGGGATTTGATGAGTTGGCTTTTAATGAAATCACTATTCTCAATTCCCAGCTACAGGTTTTTATTCACGGTGATTTACTGGATCTTACCAAGAAGGAATATGATCTGCTGCTTTTTTTTCTAACGAATAAGGATAGGGTGGTGGGGAAGAACGCTATCGCACATCACTTGTGGGGAGATTACACAGATGACCTTTCAAATTTTGATTTTGTTTACCAGCACGTAAAAAACCTGCGCAAAAAAGTATCAGCGGCTGGTGGCAGGGATTATATCAAAACTGTATATGGTCTGGGATATAAATTTGATACTGCCGCAACATAAGCTGGCCTGTAGGATGCGGACAGGCATGGCTGGAGCGACAATAAGTAGAACCAAGAGTATAGAGACAAGAGCCGAGACGCAAGAATCAAGACTAAAGCTTGCCTACCGGAGGTAGGAGCCTAAAATCAAGCTTGCCTATCGGAGGTAGGAACATAGAAACTAGATCGGAAAATACACATCATACATGGGACACCCATCACCCGACACCGGACACCCGACACCCGACAAAAATATGAAGCTAATCAACATCATAAGTCTCTGGTTTTTGGGAATCACTGTAGCCGCTTTGCTGATAGGGACTGTTGTGATCTATGAAAAACTCGGTTCTGAAATAGATTTTGAATTGGGAATGGAGCTGGACCGGCAGATCGGATCCTACGCCGAAAGGATAGCACAGGGGGCTCCGGCTGAAAAATTGGTGTACGATAGATTAGAGATTGATAAGATTCCTATGGACTGGCCTGAAGAGGAGCTATGGCTAAGGGATACGCTGGCTTATCATGATCCTATGAACAGAAATGAGACTCAGTTAAAAGCCAGTAGGTCTTTCAAGATCAATGGAAGCCATTACCGGATTTCTTACTATAATCTTGTGGTCGAAGCGGATGATATCACAGAGACTATTGTGATTACCATGTTGACGGTGTTTTTTGCCCAGTTGCTGTTCATAGGCTATTTCCTCAGGGCAGTATCCAAAAAAATATTCAATCCTTTTCATAAAAGTCTGCAACTCCTGCAGCAATTCTCCCTGCAAAAAAACAAGCCGCTGAGTTTTACAGCAAGCGGAGTCTATGAATTTGATTTATTGAATAGTTTTCTGGAAAAAATGTCCGGCAAATTGCTCAACGATTACCGTAAGATCAAGGAGTTTTCCGAAAACCTCTCCCATGAAATCCAGACACCTTCTGCTGTGGTAAGAGGCAATCTCGAACTCCTGATGAATGAATCCATCACTGAACAACAGGCCGCATTGATCCAGTCAGCTTTTGATAACAATGAGCGGATCCGAAGAATAGTAAAATCCCTCGCCATATTGGCCAAACTGGAAAATGATGAGTTTCAGACGCCTGCTCCAATGGATTTCAGCAAGGAGTTGCATAATAGCATCACCCGGATGGAGGAGGTGATCCAGATGCATGATCTCCGGCTTAGGCAGGACATACAGCAGGGAGTGATGCTGCCTATCCATCCTTATGTGGCTGAGATTCTTATCCACAACCTCATGAGTAATTCAATCAAACATAATCAGGAAGGAGGGGAGATTGAGGTCACGCTGGATAATGCCATGCTTCTAATAAAAAATACCGGTAAGACACCTGCCTTTGACCCAATGGAAATGTTGCAAAGGTTTAAAAAAGAGGGGGGTAAGCAGGATTCCGTGGGCCTTGGACTGGCCATTGTACATCAGATCTGCAAGAATTACGGGTTCGGATTGCACTATGCTTTCCAGAAGCCTTTCCATATCATCCAGATCCACTTTAAGTAGGGGGGCTAAAAACGCCAGTAGTAGTTTAAAAGCTATCCTTATGAAGGATTGGCACATTTATCATCTATGCATGGATTTTTTGGCAAGACCTGGCTAAACTTCAAATTTGGTATAGAATGTTTCCTTAATCTTACATCAAAACCAACTAGCTTATCCGATGGACTTATTGCCTAAAACTTTTCTGTTTCTTATTCTACTGGCTATGCCGCTCATAGGCTGGACACAGGTGTATCAGGTTAGTGGGACTTTAAAGGACGGGGAAGGAAAGGAACCGCTTCCCTACGTGCAAGTAGCCCTGTTTGAGTCTTCTACCTCTCCGGAGCCTGTTTCCTTTTCCGACACGGATGAGCAGGGCAGGTTTTCAGTTGAAGCAGCGAAGGGGACTTATGTCCTCAAAGCGTTTTTTATAGGTTACAAAGATTTGGTAGTGGAGGATGTGAAGGTGAACGGAAAACTTTCCTTAGGAGAAATGGAGATGGAAGGAGAAGTCGAAAATCTGGAAGAAGTAATTGTCCAAACTAGCAAAATGCCAGTTCGTGCAAGTCTGGAGGGGATTACCATTACCCCGGAAAACAACCTGGCAAATGCCGGAGGTACCTTGTTGGATGTACTCAGAAACACCCCCTCTATTTCCGTATCCGAAGACGGTACCATTTCACTTAGAGGTAGTAGTGGCACTAATATTCTTATCAATGGAAGAAATTCCTCTCTGACACAAAATCTGGATCAGTTACCCGCAAGTGCGGTGGAGGAAATCAGGGTAATTAATAACCCCAATGCACGATACGATGCCGCGGCGGAAGGCGGAGTAATAGATATTGTACTGAAAAAAGGCCAGGATCTGGGTACCCATGGTGGGCTGGAAGGCACCTATGGCACCAGGGGTAGATCCAATATAGGTGGAAGGATCAATCACCGTACGCCTACTTTTAATGTGTATGGGGGGTATAATTTCCGAAACTGGAAAGGGGTAAGTAAGCGGAGCTCCATTCGGGAGATTTTCGAAGATCAGGAAAGACTTGAGCAGACTACCTATGGATCTGACCGCAACAAGGGCCATAACCTCAATGCGGGTGCGGATTATTACTTCGGGAATAGTGTGCTAAGCTATGAGGGAGTGTATCAGTATGGGCACGATTTCCAGACCAATACCCTCTACTCTGAGCTTAGCAGTCTCGATACAGAGGGCGGAAATGAAGCATTTGACTATGTGCGGCGTAATAATGAAGATGAAATCGACGAGGGGCTGGACAATGCCCTGATCTTTGAGCATAATTTTGATGAGGATGGCAACTTGCTCCGTATCACTGCAAGCCACTCCTATAGAAACCAGTTTAAAACACAGAATATAGACATATTTACCAATACACTGGATCCTCTGCCGGAAAATCGGACCGGGCAGGAGCGGGCCTTTACCGATGAGGTAAGAAATATCACAGTACTTCAGGCAGACTACATCAAACCTTGGGAGACGGGGCAGTTTGAAGCAGGACTAAAGTCCAACATCAGGAAGTTTGATAACGATTACCAATACCTAAGGTATGAAGAGGCTTCAGGCTCATTTGTAGAGGATCCTGCTATCAGCAACCAGTTTTTATACCAGGATGAGATCCATGCGGGATATGCGATCTTTTCCTCAGCAAAGGAAAAGTTTGAATATGCCTTAGGGCTACGGGGTGAATATACCAAAGTGGATACTTACCTCAGAAATACGGATGAGGAAAATCAACAGCGGTATTTCAACCTTTTTCCAAGCGTGCAGGGCATGTATAACCTCAACGACAACCATTCCCTGAAAGTCACTTATTCCAGAAGGATAGACAGGCCCACTGCCTGGAGATTGAACCCTTTCCCGGATATTACGGATTCCTTGAATATCCGCAGGGGAAACCCGGAGTTGGAACCAGAGATGATCAATTCCTTTGAACTGGGCCACCTGGCTAATTTTGACAAATCCAGTTTTACGACCAACTTGTTTTATAGAAAAGTAAATGGACAGCTGGACTTCATTACCATCGTAGAGGACGGGATTTCTTATTCCCAACCTGCCAATTTACTTTCATCCCAATCTTATGGCTTGGAATTTATCGGGGTTTCTGAAGTCAGTGACTGGTATTCCTTAAACGGAGGGATTACGCTGTTTAGGATTGCGGTCGATGGTTCTAATATAGGAGAGGAGTTTACGAATGCAGGGTTTTCATGGAACGCAAAACTAACGCAGGATTTCAAACTGCCCCTTGGTATAAACTTACAGGTGGTAGGGAATTACGATTCTCCTGAAATCGAGGCCCAGGGTAGAGATCTTGCCCGTTATTCTATGGATGCCAGCATCCAGAAATCCTTCTTTAAGGACAAGGCAAGTCTGTTGCTAAGCGTTAGGGATGTGTTCAATACAGATAGGTTTGCCGGCGAGACACTGACCAACACCTTCTCACAGGAATTCAGGGCCAAACGGGAAACTAGGATAATGCTGCTGACTGC
>CBFGUY010000256.1:0-4883 GCA_965651895.1 uncultured Algoriphagus sp.
GCTTTGACTTCGGGAAATGCCAAGCTTAGCAATATAGGTTCACTGGGAGAAATGAAATTCACTTCTGGAAATATCCGGGCTTCCAATGCAGGATTGAGCGGAAATACCAATTTCAACGGAACTTCAGGTAACTTTAAAATCCAGACCCCATCCAATCTGAAGGATTTTAACTTCTCTCTGAGAGCGTCTTCTGGCAATCTAAAAGTAGGGGGAATCAACACCGGAAAAAACCTGGAAATCAACAACGATGCTTCAGCATGGGTAAAAGGATCTATTTCTTCCGGGAATATCAGCATTGAGAATTAATTAGCTATAATTATCCGAAAAGGCCAATCCTGATGGGTTGGCTTTTTTTTGTACCTTAAAACCACGGAGAGCACGGAGGAGTACACAGAGAGCACCGCAAATCATACCTTCTAAAATCCTGTAAAACAATTACCCTGCCCTATTGAGCTGGGCTAAAGTACCTATTGCTTCCAGCCCTTTTAGAAGAAGAAATCCTTAAGAATAAGCTTACTTATCTAAATCAACCATTACCGTCAGATTCTAATAATCACTAGCCTCTTGGATCTAAATTACTGATTCTAAAATCTTTGACTCTAGACTCTCGGTTCTTGACTCTAGATTCTTGATTCTAAAATCTTGATCCTAGCTACTTACTACTCCGGCCTTGATGCCAATCTTATAATCTCTGCATCTTCGGCCTTCAGTTTCAGTAGTTTTTTGATCCGGTCAGGGGTTGGTTTGGCTATAGAAAAAAAGAACAGGGCCAATGCGAAAATCACATTGAAAATAGCCGATCCAAAAAAAAGCAAACCTGCAGAGCATATCAGACCCACTACAAAAAGAATCAAATATCGCTCCCGGGTGGCCTGTGCATAGATTTTCAATTTTGCCAACAAATCCTCGGTCAGGAATACCGCTTTGACTTTTTTTCTGAAGAGCAGGTACTGAGCCAGGATCAACCCGATACCCGCACCTGATAAAACCTGTCCAACGACTAAAGGTAAATCCGGTAGATCCTGAGAAATTTTGCCCCCGGATTGGTAGAGGTAAATTAGCCCAAAGATGGGCAATATTAAAATCAATAAGATCAATACCAGTTGATCAAGGCTTTTGTATACCTTCCTGTATTCCTGAATATCCAAAATAGCGTTTTTATCAGTAGATGATCACTTATTCAATACTGATTTTCACATCGTCGGTGAGCGGATGGCCTACACAGCACAATACATAGCCCGCTTCAATTTCATTGGGACTCAAGCCGGCATCTTCGTCCATTTTCACCTTTCCGCTTAGCAATCTGCCTCTACATGCGGTGCAAAGCCCACTCTGACAACTATATGGCATGTTCAAGTCCTGCGCAAGACCCGATTCAAGTATGGTTTTATCTGGATCCACGGTGACGGAATGCTCCTCTCCTTCCAGCAGTATCATTACATCTCTGGTCAAAAGTCCGCCTGTTATCCCATGGGCGGCATCCTCATGTGCTTTGTCCGCAGCAGCAGAGTAAAAACTCTCCCTATGCACTTTCTCCTGTGCAACTCCCAGTTCATCCAGCACGGCAACAAAATTATCCATGATGCCTTCCGGTCCACAGGCAAAGTACTCCTTGTCAAAATCAGCTTCAGCCTCAGCCTTTTGGGCAAATTCATGCAGTTTATCCTTAGACAATCTTCCGGACAAGCCAATCCAAGCCTCACTAGGTTGGCTTAGATTATGGATTACATCCAATCGCTCCCCATACTTCTCCACCAAAGCGTCCAATTCCTTCTTGAAGATAATCTGAGACTCATTTCTGCTACAGTAAAGTAGGGAAACTTTAGAATTAGGCTCATTCACTAGAACTGATTTCAAAATGCCCATAATGGGTGTAATTCCACTTCCGGCAGCTACCAGGAAGAAATGTTTCTTGTTTTTGGAATGGAAATCAGTGGTAAAATTCCCCAAAGGCTTGAGGACATTGATTGTCTTTCCTGGAAAAACCCGCTCATTCAGGAAATTTGAAAACCTCCCCTTAGGAACACGCTTTACCGTAATACCAGGAAAGGGATCTACAAAAGGTGAGGTGCAAAGACTGTAGGATCTACGCTGTTCTTTGCCTTCAAACTCCATTACCAAAGTCAAAAACTGGCCAGGCTTATAATCCAAAAACGGCTCGGGCTGTTCAAAATACAAGGTTACTGTATCTTCCGTTTCTCTTACTACCTCCCTCACTTTCAGCGGCAAAAACTGTTGTGTTTTCACCTCTGTCTTCTTTTTCTTAAATAAATTGAACATTCCTGATCTGAGCTTTTATCTGTTTAATCGGCTGCAAAATTAACCCTCAAAGCCAAATATTCCGGCTTGGGACTGATTATTTGCAATCTTAACTGATTTATTCCTCTGTCAGTTCGGATTTTTTAAAGGATAATTACTGAAATAGCTAATGTAAACCCCGACTTTTGGCTTCAAAAAATTAACTTTGCAGCTCCAAAAACCAATTGATCAAAAGCTATGGAATTAAACGCATTGACCGCAGTGACCTCAGTCGATGGACGCTATGCCGGCAAAACAGCCCCTTTGAGAGCTTACTTTTCTGAATTTGCCCTTATCAAATATCGTGTTCATGTAGAAGTAGAGTACTTCATCGCCCTTTGCGAACTTCCTTTGCCTCAATTGAAGGATTTTGATCAAAGCCTTTTTGAGAATCTTAGAGCAATCGTTTCTGATTTTTCGCTGAATGATGCAGATACTATCAAAGCCACCGAGAAAATCACAAACCACGATGTGAAAGCTGTGGAATATTTTCTGAAGGAGAAATTCGATGCATTGGAACTTGAAGCATATAAGGAATTCATCCACTTTGGCCTCACATCCCAGGACATCAACAATACCGCTACTCCCCTGATGCTGAAGGAAGGCTTAACTGAGGTGATTTTACCGCAGCTGGATGCGGTGATCGATCGGCTAAAGGATTTGGCCGGAGACTGGAAAGACATTCCGATGTTAGCCAAAACCCATGGGCAACCTGCCTCTCCTACCCGTCTGGGTAAGGAAATCGACGTATTTGTAGTACGTCTGAAAAAACAACTCGAATTGCTTCACCATATTCCATACTCAGCAAAATTCGGCGGGGCCACTGGAAACATGAATGCACACCATGTTGCCTATCCTGACTTCAAATGGAATGAGTTTGCTTTTCAGTTTGTCGGAGACTATTTAGGCCTGGAGCGAAGCTACCCTACCACCCAGATTGAGCACTATGACAATCTTGCTGCGGTATTCGATGGCCTAAAGCGTATCAATACTGTCCTTTTGGATCTTTCCAAAGATGTATGGCAGTATGTGGCCATGAATTACTTCAAGCAGAAAATCAAAGCCGGTGAAATCGGCTCCTCTGCCATGCCTCACAAGGTAAACCCCATAGACTTCGAGAATGCCGAAGGTAATCTGGGCATCGCAAACGCGTTGTTGGAGCATCTATCCGCCAAGCTTCCGATATCCCGTCTGCAACGCGATCTGACTGATAGCACAGTACTGAGGATTATTGGAGTGCCACTGGCTCACATGTTGATTTCCTTTGAATCTCTACTGAAAGGTCTGGGCAAACTGGAACTGAACGAAGCTGCCATCCATGCTGATTTGGAAGAAAACTGGGCTGTTGTAGCCGAGGCAATACAAACAGTATTGAGAAGAGAAGGCTTCCCAAAACCCTATGAGGCACTGAAAGACCTTACCCGGACTAATACTAAAATCACTGAGAAATCCATTTCCGAATTTATTACTAACCTTCCTATCTCGGATGAATTGAAGGCGGAATTACGGGTAATTTCTCCTTTCAATTATACAGGGATCTGATAAAAATGAGCGGAGGCATTAAAGCTTCTATACCAGGCTCATACTTCTATATTTCAATTGCAGGAAAAGATGTATAAAACTTGAGTGAAAAGCTCGCAGGAGTAGAGTTTTCAAAATCCGTAAGTGAGACACTCACGGGGGCAAAGTGATTTTTTTTGTGTTTAAAAGTAATAGTGCTTAATTTAATAAAAACTCATTTTCCAATGAAAATAAGTAGTTTGTTTTTGATTATCATAGTTGCTTTTGTGGGTTGTGAGACTGTCGCAGTAAATGAATCCATGCCCAATGCTGTGGAAGCTGAACTTAAGGAATTACTTGATGGGGCAACCATTGAACCAGCTGGTGAGTTATTTAAAGCTGTTACCTACGGAGGAAATTCAGATATTGTGCTTTCCACAAGAGAGAGAATCTACCCTTCAGTAGGTGATATTACGATTGACATTATTAAAGATCAAAGTGAGGATACAATCGGGATAGGATTGAATTATTTTGAAAACAGTAAAATTCAATTTTCCCATTTCTTTGATTTTTTAAATCATCAAGCAATTTGGCGGTCAACAAGGGAGTACATCTATGACTCAGAGGGTCTTTTAAAGAATCAATTTATAGAATCTGCTAACCAATCCCGCAGTTTATTGGCTAATTATAAGTATGATTCGCTAGATAGATTAGTAATGATTGAATACCCCGCTGAAAACGGGGCAGAATTGCAAATGTATACTTATGACAAAACTAACCGGGTAGCAAGTGAATGGAAATCTGCTTTAGGTCAGGAAGATCACAAGGTGGATTTTTTGATTTACGAATATTCCTCCGATTTGTTAACAGCGAAAAAATCGGCTGAAAGAGATAATCTTGAAATGGATTTTAAGGATGCAATACGTTATTTTTATAACGAATCAAAAAAGCTTTCTTCTCAAGAGGAGTTTGATCCATATTTCGGATTTCAGCAAAAAAGTTGGACTGAATTTTTTTATTTCAACTAAGTAGGGAGTATATGAGACAATCTTTCTTTTTATCGAGACCTTCTTTGCCACCGCTCG
>CBFGUY010000257.1:0-4881 GCA_965651895.1 uncultured Algoriphagus sp.
ATACAGGACACAGAAATTCAATACCAACGCCAAGATCTCCGACATGCTCTCTCCACTGGAAAATGAGCAGCTGACCATAGATCGTATTATCGCAGAAAACAAAAAATCCGGCTGGGAAGGAGAACTGAAAACAACTTCCCAATCAGGAGAGGAAATCTGGCTGGACGTATCCATGATTCCATTCAACTCTACAGAAGACAAATCGGAGTTGATATTAATCTGCATGGACATTACCAAGCGAAAAGAGTTTATGCATCAGGTAGAGCAGCTGACCAAGGAGAGTTTTGAAGAGAAAATGTATCAGCAAAAAGTAATTTCCCGACAGATAATCGAAAATCAGGAGAATGAACAAAACAGAATTGCCAAGGACATTCACGATGGAATAGGCCAGATGCTTACAGGCTTGAAGTATTTATTGGAAAGCGTAGACACCACAGATCCCTCCAAGGCAGAAGTGAAAATCAACAAACTCAAGGAACTCACCTCCAACATCATCAAAGGTGTAAGAACAGCCACTTTCAACCTCACTCCGCCAGAGCTAAAAGATTATGGAATAGTGCCTGCGCTCACCGAGCTCACTCAGGAACTATCCAAACTAACCGGAAAGGACATCGTACTCTTCAATAAAACTGAGTTCTCCCAACGCCTGGATTCTCTGGTGGAAATCAACCTCTACCGTATCACGCAAGAAGCCATTAACAACGCAATTAAGTATGCGGAGTCTTCCCATATTATAGTTACGGTAGCACATAGTCAGAATATCCTGAGCATCATAGTGGATGATAACGGCAAAGGTTTTGAGATGTCAAAATTGAAATCCAAACCGGATGAAGACGGCGGTATGGGACTTACTTTTATGAAAGAGCGTGTAAAGTACATCAACGGACGCCTGTTCATCAATTCCTCGCCAAATGAAGGAACCAAAGTCACCCTGAACATCCCATTAACTTAGATTTTCTAGACTTTTATACGTAAAATATGTTACTTTACTACGTATTTACATAAAACCACATATGAACCCGATCAAGATAGTTTTAGCAGATGACCACGAATTAGTCAGGGATGGGATCAAGTCTTTACTGGAAAGTGAAAAAGATTTTCTGGTAATCGATGAAGCATCAGACGGCGTAGAGGCACTCGAAGTGATCGCTCAGCAGAACCCGGATTTACTGATAGTGGACATTCGCATGCCTAAAATGAATGGACTGGAAGTAGTGAAAGAAATGGGCAAAAAATTTCCTCAGGTTAAAAAACTGGTACTTTCAATGCATGATTCTGAGGAATACGTGGTAGAAGCCATAGAAGCAGGAGCAGACGGATATCTGCTGAAAGGATCTTCCAAAAGCGAGTTTCTGAAAGCACTGCACACCATATCAGGTGGTGGGAAATATTTCGCAGGTGATGTCTCCGCCTATATTATCAGCAATTTCGTCAATGGCAAACCTAAAACCTCTTCCAGACCTGACACTATTCCGGAGGAATTGACAAATCTGACCAATCGGGAAAAACAAATCCTGGAACTGATCCTGGAAGGAAAGGGGAACAACGAGATCGCAGACGAACTGAAGATCAGCAAGCGAACCGCTGAAGTCCACCGCTTCAACCTGATGAAAAAACTGAACGTGAAGAATCTGGTGGAACTGACCACGAAGTCCAGGGAATTAAATCTTATCTAAAAACACTAGATTTCATAAGTAGTGAAAGTCCATCTAGAGCCCATTCAGATGGATTTTTAATTTTTTATCTAAATTTTATTACGTAATTGATACATAAATTAAGTATTATTACTTACTTTTAACGTAGATAAAATTAAGTACTATGGATTCACTACTTACACAGAAAGCCACCAAGCTAAATCTATTAGACCTTAGAAGCATCCCTATCCGGACTTTCTGGATCACTTCTATCGCATTCTTCATCTGTTTCTTTGCCTGGTTTGGCATCGTTCCGTTTATGCCCGATGTGGTCAAAGACCTAGGGCTCACTCCTGCCCAAAAGTGGAATGCAACGGTACTGGCAGTCACAGGGACGATATTTTCCAGATTGCTGATCGGGAAACTTTGCGACAAGTATGGCCCAAGACTATGCTATACCTGGCTTCTTGTATTAGGATCCATTCCGGTAATTGCCAGCGGATTGGTACAGACACCTATCCAGTTTTACATCTGTAGATTATTGACCGGATTTATCGGTGCATCCTTTGTTATTACACAAGTCCATACTTCTTTGATGTTTGCTTCCAATGTGGTGGGCACTGCCAATGCAACCTCAGCAGGTTGGGGGAATCTTGGTGGGGGGGCCAACAGGCTAGGAATGCCAATCATCGCAGCGTTGGTAATTGGACTGGGAGTCGCTGAGGCAGATGCCTGGAGATACGCTATGGTTATCGCAGGTATTATTTGCTTCACCATGGGACTGGTCTATTATTACTTCACCAAAGACACCCCGCAGGGTAATTTCAAAGAATTAGAAGCCAAGGGCATTAAAGTCCCTTCCACCAAAAAAGACAAGGTTGGTTTCATGGAAGCAGTGAAAGACTACCGTGTGTGGCTATTGTTTTTAGTGTATGCAGCCTGCTTCGGCATAGAGCTAACCGTCTATGGCACCATGGATGATTACTTACAAAACACCTTCCAACTGAAGCGGGTAACTGCAGGTAATATTGTACTTTCCTTTGCGCTCATGAATATTTTTGCAAGAACGCTGGGCGGATTCTTTGGGGACAAATTCGGAAAAACCAAAGGCTTGAAAGGGAGGGTTTGGTTCCTCGCTGGCATATTGATCTTGGAAGGCTTAATGCTAAGTATGTTCTCTTTGGCGACAAGCTTGATTCTCGGATTTGCTCTTTTGGTAGCATTCAGCCTTACTGTGCAGATGGCAGAAGGTGCCACCTTCTCTGTAGTTCCTTTTGTCAATAGAAAAGCCATCGGCTCTATATCGGGAATTGTGGGTGCAGGCGGAAATTTCGGGGCTTTTTTGGCAGCTCTTTTTCTCAGCTCTAAGTCAGCCCTAGCAGAGAAAACTGCCTTGCTCGCAAGCGATTCACTCAGTGCAGAAGCGGCAGCAGCAGCTCAATCAGCCGCCGCCGCCAGTGCTGTGTCAGCCGGATATTTAGTAATCGGCGCCATGATCGTTATTTCCGGGGTGGTTGCTTTAGCCATCAGGTTCAGCACCGAAGACGAAAAGGTAGCAGAAGTAGAATTAAGCCAACTGCAGCCTGAATTAATACGCTCAGATAATTAACTTGTATCCTATTCCCCATAATAGCTCCCCTGCCAGGGAAATTCTATCCTGCAGGCGGGCTATTTTGTCCCAAACCTATTGACAATTGAACTAAACGATTTGTGATCTCTGATAAAAAAGTCAAAACCACCTGTTCCTACTGCGGTGTCGGCTGTGGTATAGAGGCAAGTGTGGACTCTCAACAAAAAGTACAGGTAGAGGGAGACAAAGATCACCCGGTAAACCAAGGCATGCTCTGCTCCAAAGGCATGAACCTCCACTACGTAGTCAATGATACTTCGGACAGAATCCTGTATCCCGAAATGCGATGGAGCAGATCCCATCCCCGGGAACGCGTAAGCTGGGACGATGCGTTGGATAGGGCCGCAGGAGTTTTTAAGTCATTGATCCGAAGATATGGTCCCAACAGCGTAGGATTTTATATCTCAGGGCAATGCCTCACTGAGGAATATTACATCGCCAACAAACTTACCAAGGGATTTCTCGGCACCAACAACATAGATACCAATAGCCGCTTGTGCATGAGTTCTGCGGTGGTGGCTTACAAAAAAACCTTTGGGGAAGATTCTGTGCCTATTTCTTACGAAGACATAGAGCAAGCTGACGCTTTCCTGATAGCCGGTGCAAACCCTGCCTGGTGCCACCCCATCCTTTTCCGTAGGCTGGAAAAACATAAAGAAAAAAATCCCCAGGTGAAAATCATCGTGGTAGATCCACGGAAAACTGACTCTGCCAATTTTGCGGACATTCACTTGCAGATCATTCCCGGGACTGATATTATTCTATATAATGCCATAGGAAGGAGACTTATTGAAAAAGGTCTGGCAGATAAAGACTTTATTAAAAACCATACTGAAAACTACCTGGAATATCGCAAACAGGTGATGGCGACCTCACTTAGAGAAGCTTCTAAACTCTGTGGGATTTCGGTCGAAGATATCAAACGGGTAGCAGAGATTATCGGCGAATCCAAGGGCTTTATCACCATGTGGGCGATGGGATTAAACCAGAGTGCGATAGGTACAGACAAAAATTTTTCCCTGCTCAATCTCTCCCTAGTCACCGGAAGAATAGGAAAACCGGGAAATGGGCCTTTCTCCCTTACAGGTCAGCCCAATGCCATGGGCGGACGGGAAGTAGGCGGAATGGCAAATTTGCTGGCAGTTCACAAGGATCTGAATAACCCGGTTCACCGTCAAGAAGTGGCAAATTTCTGGGGAGTCAATGAAATCTCTCCCTCTCCGGGCTATACGGCCACTGAAATGTTTGAGGCATTGGAAAGTGGGGAAATGAAAGCAGTGTGGATCATCTGTACCAATCCTATGGTGAGTCTCCCAAACTCCAGAAAGATCGAACAGGCGCTGAAGAACGCTAAATTCGTCGTAGTACAGGATATTTCCCATAAAGCAGACACCTTGGAATTTGCTGATCTGGTACTTCCTGCAGCCGGATGGCTGGAGAAAGAGGGAACTATGACCAACTCCGAACGCAGAATTTCATACTTGAAAAAAGGTATCAACCCTCCAGGTGAAGCCAGACCTGATGTGGAAATCCTCTGTGATTTTGCAAAAAGAATGGGTTTCCGTGGATTCAACTTCAATAATCCGGAAGAGATCTATGAGGAATATTGCTCCATGA
>CBFGUY010000258.1:0-4863 GCA_965651895.1 uncultured Algoriphagus sp.
AGGTACTCAAAATTCTCCTTGAGCTTAGCCTTATTTAATGTCAGATAAGCCATTTCACTTAGTCAATCTCATTTCAAGATATTTGTTGGTAAAGCCGATTCTTTCGTAAAGTTTTTTGGCAGGGTTATCCGGCTCTACGTGCAGGGCTATGGAACCATTAGCCATTTTGATAGCCATTTCCATAAGTTTCCCACCGATGCCTTTACCTCTTTGCTCGGCATCTACGGCTATATATACCAGGATATTTTCCGGGATATAGCCTGACATTCCTGTTTTGTTCATGACAAGGACACCGAGCAGTTTACCTCCCTCCCGAGCCATCACCACAAAACCTCCCGCATGGAGACTTTGATCCAAGGCATAGTCCAGGCATTTCATAATATCTTCCTTTGGATCACCATATTGCCCCAGGTGAACAAAGAGGAAGTCTGCAATTTCATTTTTCTGCAAATAAGTAGCAGAATCAATAGTGGATAGCGTTTCTAGTTTGATCATATAGATTTTAACTTTGAACTGTGATTTTTTTCATAATAGATCACTGACAAAAATGTCAGCAATGAGAGTGTGAGCCCGAATAGATTGGCATCCAAACCAAATGGAAGCGGGACTTCGGAGATAATCAACCCGGCGGTCAAAGAACCTCCTGTGATCATGGATGAAGTGGCCGCCTTGGCACTTGTCTGCCCAAAGAACAAACCCGCCACCACGGGAACCAATAGCCCCGAAACCATAAACGCATAGGAATATAGCATCAAACTGAGTACTTCCGTCATCTGCCAGGCAATAATTATTGCCACAATTCCTATTGCCAAAGTCAAGAGCTGGGATATTCTCATCTCCTCTTTCAGAGATTTGTTCGTGAAGAATTTTCCTAAAATATCTGTAGTCATATTCCCAGAAGCTGCCATCAGACAGGAATCTGCCGTAGAAAGAACCGCTGAAAAATAAGCCGACATCATCAATCCCAATATCCCCGCAGGCAAGATTTGGCTCAGTAGCACAGGAAGTCCCATCTCAGGATCCATTGCCGTGGTGAAGCCTTCCAAAGCCCCTTGCTCCACTGCCACTCTGGATAGTAAACCCAAAGAAACCCCTAAAAGTGCCATAATGGGCCATTCAAACAGTCCTGCGATAAACCAAGCCTTCTTGGCCGATTTCACATCACGGGCTGCAAAAATCCGCTGGTAAAGTGTCATGCCGACAAACCATATGGGAATAATTGTTATTCCCCAGTTGGCAAGATCCTGCCAGGTAAGATTGGAAAAAGAGAAAAATTCCTGAGGCAGGGTATTTTGGATTCCTTCCCAGCCACCTACGTAATTGTAGGCAATCGGAATCCCGATAAACATCAATCCCGCCATCAGGACAATCCATTGTATGGTATCGGTGTAGATCACTGCCTTTAATCCACCCATCACGGTATAAATCACCGCGACAGCTCCCATAATCAAAAGCGCATACGAAAGATCAAGTTCGACGAAAGTCCCAGAAGCGAGCTTGGCACCGGCCAATAACTGTGAGGAAGTAAATCCCAAGTATCCTAAAAAACAGATCACTGCTGCGACTTTGGCCGTGGTGGAATTATACAGATGACCGATGATCTGTGGAAAAGTAAAAAACTTGGCAAAAGCCGGATCGGACTTTACTCTTGGAATCAACACCACCGCTGCTAGCCACGCACCCAAAAGTCCTGTGAAAAGCATCCAAGAACCGGACAATCCCATCACAAAGCCCAGTCCGCCCAGGCCAATCGAAAAACCTCCCCCTACATCAGTGGCTACTACGGAAAGTCCAATATGCCAGTGCCCTATATTCCTCCCGCCCACGTAGAAATCCTCCTGACCTGAGTTCTTTTTCATGTAAAAAAATCCCACACCCAGCATAGCCAGCATGTAGGCCACAAAGATCCCCAGATCTATCCAGCTCATACCTATTTTCTATTTGTAACAAAATCCTCTTGAAATATAATTTTTCAAAGGTAAGCAATAAGGCTCACATTCAAAATTTTAATCGGTAGAAAGGGTGAATTTGAACTTTCAGTGCAATTTTAGATTGGAATAGTTCTAAAAACTAACACTATCCTTAAAGTTTAAAATTATTGATTTCACTTCAGCGCTATACATTGTCTCATACAGCCAAAATAGTTCTAAGAGAAAATGTTACAATCCCCTACTCATTTCAGAAGGATTTATCCGAGTATCGAAGACATCGGCAATTTTAATAACTCCATTACTGAAACTTTTCAAGAAGCTCCTTGGTCGTTTTAAATAGGGTTTGCTGAAAAAGTCTCAGCTATGCCAGCCCTGCCTACCAGCAAGGCAGGTTCAAGGCGGCCGAGTAAAGATGTATGCTTATACTTCGAATGAGGCCAACGTAAGAGATGGTATGGCTGAGGCTAGCTCGAAAATCTCGATTTTGAGAATTTCTGATGCATGGATAAAGACCTATTGTCTCAAAAAGCTTGCACTTGCTGAAAAACCGCTCGCATAAATAATGGGCTAATCATTCAAAATCATAGCTTTTAATCTATTACTGGCGTTTTTCAGCATGCCCTAAATACACACACGATCCGTACAAAGTAGTTTTTGTTTTAGAATCCACCCTATCCGACTTTTGAGGCCGCCCTACAGCGCCAATTCATTATAATGAGTATCCTATTTATATTGTTCCTTCATATAGGCAACAGATTTTTCAACTAGTATCTTCAGTTTTCCTGTGTCAATATCAGATAATCTTTTCATATATAGACAAGATGAACCTATTTTATACTTTCCCAATTCACTCATGATTTCATCATACTCCCTAAATCCTGCTGTTATATAAATAGTAAGGTTTTGCTTTCTTGGCGAAAAGCCTGTCAGAAACCAATCCCCCTCACGTCCGCTATCATATTTATAATGGTATCTTCCAAATCCCACAATACTTTTGCCCCACATTTTGGGTTTTTCACTAATCCACTGTCCCAGTAGCTCAAGGAGTTTGAAGCAGTCATTCTTCCTCTCATCATTATCAATTCCATTCAGAAATTCAACGATGTCGTTATCATTCATTTGTGTTTTAAGTTCTCCCATTATTACATGCTTTGTTTGTAGAGGATCCCCAAATGCCTTATAATCGGCATTCGGCCTAGTGACTACTTGCTTTTGGAACCATCTTACTAATGATTTTGATCATAGCGATTCCTCATTAGTCAAGGCGGTAAATTTCCATCACATTCTCTAAAATAGTGTTAAAGTCTATTTTTAGATCAATTAGTTTTCCAGAATGCATATCGAAAACCCAACTATGAATGGCAATCCCCCTATCTCGGTAAGCCCGTTGGACTACTGCCGTTTTCATCACATTGATGCACTGTTCCTGTACATTCAATTCCACAAGTCTTTTGTAGCGTTGCTCATCGTCTTGTATTTCATTTAGTTCAATTCTATGAGTCCTAAATACATCCCGAATATTTCGCAACCATGGATTGAGAATCCCCAAATCCGCTGATTCCATAGCAGCCTTTACGCCACCGCAGAAATAATGTCCACATACCACGACATGATTTACCTTCAAATGAAGTACGGCATAATCAATGACTGACATTGCACTCAAGTCCGTATTGGGTACCATATTGGCGATGTTCCTATGTACGAAGACTTCGCCGGGTGAAACCCCCATGAGTTCTTCAGCGGAAACACGGCTGTCAGAACATCCTATATAAAGAATTTCAGGATTTTGTCCTTCGGATAAGTTTTTGAAATAATTGGAATCAATATTCAATTTATCTTGAACCCAGTTTTGATTGTTTTTGAAAATCTGTTGTATCTCCATATCTTAATATACGTTTATTCTTTTGTTGTGTTAGTCCTTCCTTAACCATCCCAAAATTCGATTATTTTTTATTTCCCATTTTCCGTCTTTGTTGTCAAGTGCAAATACTTCTCTTGATTTACAAAAGTTGATGCGAGGCAGAACCTGCCTTCCGGCAGGCAGATGTTCAATTAACCACTTAACACGCCACTGAGCCAAACGCCTGTTATAGCCAGTGGTTATTTCTCAGTTTCGCTTCTCCATTCGTGTTCAATGTTAGTCATTAATAATGCGTTGTCAAAAACCACCGAACCTTCTGGAAAAATATCCGAATTTTCAAAAAAACTTGATTTTACAGTTTTAACGTCAAGTGGTCGAACTTCCCAATTATATGCTTTCAATCGAAGTCCGTCAAATTTGTCTTTGTTTGGAGAATAACCGAGATCGCCATTCTCAAAAAAGCCAGAAGCGTTGTTTAAAGTCTCAAAAATTGATGTGTCACTAAATTGCTTTGCTTCAGTAGCGTCTATTAATATTTCTGTACCATCCGAACTTTTAAAGTCAATATGATACTTCCCATCATTTTCTTCAACATGGAACGTAGCATAATAATGTTTGCCTGGGAAAATCCATCCACCCACAAAAGTATTTAGTTTTAGTGAAGTATCTCTCCGTGGAATGTAAACCCCTGATTTTGTCTCACCGTTTTCGTCCCATTCTACCGCAATTCTATGAGCTCCATTTTCAGAGTTTGCTCCAACAAAGTCCGGAAGTCCTATTGGCTTTATGCTTTTTAGTCTAATTAGGCAAATTCCAACGATAGCTTTGCCCTTGTAAATTTTTGGCTTAAAAGGCAACGGAATAATTTTCTCCACCGCCTTTGGGTCAGCAGTGAAGTTGATTAAAATTCTTCTGTCGATATATCCGTGTATTGTCGGAATTTCCATTGTCGTGCCGGTTTTTCTTCCACTGCAAGTAATCGGGTCAGGCGAGGGAACTTCACCCTCACATTCCCAGAGAACTCCCGAATAACGGAAGCTCTTAACACCATAAACCAACTTAAAGAAAATG
>CBFGUY010000259.1:0-4846 GCA_965651895.1 uncultured Algoriphagus sp.
CCACTATACATGTGGATCCTTTCCACTTCGAAAACGCACTTTCCAATCTACTGGACAATGCCCTGAAATACGGGGGAGAAAAGGTGAGAATCACCCTGGATCAAGGTGCTGCTACCCACATACGGATCTGGGATAATGGAGGATATATCAGTTCGGAGCAAAAGGAAAAAGTGTTTGAGCAATTTTACAGAATCCCCAAAGGCAACCTGCATGACGTAAAAGGGTTTGGGATAGGACTATACTATGTAAAGAAAATCGTGGAAAAACATGAAGGGAAAATTAAGCTGGAAACGGCACCGAAATGCACCTCTTTTATCACCATCTGGCCATGAGTAAGATCAAGATTTTGTTAGCCGAAGATGAAACCGCCCTGGGAATGATCATACAGGAAAGTCTGGAAAGCAGGGCTTTTCAGGTCACGCTTTGCTATGATGGGCAACAAGCCTGGGATAGCTATCACAAATCCAAACCCGACGTGTTGGTCCTCGATGTAATGATGCCTAAGAAAGACGGATTTTTTCTGGCAGAACAAATCAGGAAAATTGATCCTTATACCCCGATTATTTTTCTGACTTCCAAATCCCAGACAGAAGATGTGCTCAAAGGTTTTGGCATAGGGGCGAATGATTACGTAAGAAAACCCTTCAGCATGGAGGAGTTGATTGTAAGGATCAAGGCTCAGCTCAATCGTCTACAACTCCGTCAAAATCAGCCTGAATGGCTACCTATGGGAAAGTATGAGTTTCATCCTACCAAACAACTGTTGAAGCTTGAAAAAGAGGAATATCCTCTCACTGCTCGTGAATCCCAATTGCTACAAATCCTCTTGGAAAACGCCAATCAGATCACTGACAGAAGCTTGATCCTTACCCAGATTTGGGGTTCCGATGATTTTTTCAATGCCCGGAGCATGGATGTGTTCATCACTAAGCTCCGAAAAAAACTACAGGGAGACTCCCAAATCCAGATCCTGAACGTGCGGGGATTTGGGTATAAGCTGGTCTGTTGATCACCGTGGCTTTGGATTAACATCCTTTAACCCGGATTATGCATTAGGTTTCGTCATGAAGGCATTAATTGCAAGAAAATCAGGTTGTTTGGAAACTGAGGCATAGCATCGCTATGGTGAAGTTGAAAACAACAATATAATGACTGATTTTGAAGCAATTAATGGCTATAATAGAATTGCTAATGCATATTTCGGGTTTATGCATAATTAAAAAAATACCGGAAAATTAGGGATGGAAGTGCTCGTTGTAAATGGGAAGGGAATCTTACTCCTGACTAAGATTCTGTGTGGAAGAAAGTCAGAGGAAGTCTGCGTGGTTATAGAGAAAAATGCCACGCAGCGCCTCTGCACCACGCAGGAAGCCGAAGCTTTTATGGTTGTAGCAGCAAGATAGATTTGCTTGACCATAAAAAACCCGATGAATTTTCATCCACCGGGTTTCTGTTTTTGCGTTAAATTAAAATTTGATCAGCCGATCACATTTCCATCTTCATCCCAGGCTATGATAGTGCCTCTATCTTCAGGTTTGAGATACTGCGGAAGGTATTTCTCCTCCAACTTGAATCCATGCCTGTCCATAACCTCTTGCGGCACACCGTCCCAAGCGTTTGGCGTATTCCCTACATAGCCGATGTATTTCCAGCCGGCTTCTGTGGAAAAATAGCCTGAGCAGCTCAGGTTGCGTAGCAAATTAAACCAGCGAACTGCCCCTTCATATTCTGGCTTAGCCTTGTCTGGCCAAGCTACTTCCTCTACTATCTCAATGACTTCGGATTCCTTAAGTTCATTGAAGGGTTTGCCGAATTTCTCATCTGCCTCGTAATCCAACCACATCAGCCCACCGCGCATAGGCGTTTGGTTTCCTGGCTGATCCTTCATCATAAACTCCATGAAGTCCACCACCCCTACTTCAGATGCCGCAGGAGACTCATCGTCTTTTGGCAATATGATGTCCACCAGCGTTGTAAGTTTCTTACGCTCTTCCTCAGTGAAAAATGTGTCCGAAAGCAGGTCTTGATCCCTTTGCTTTTCCTCCTCAGTCCTGCCACCAATCGTACCGCCGGCAAGCAGCGCACGGGTAGGCAACTCCTGTTGCTCCGGAGAACAGCCCGTCAATAACAAACCTGTACCGACAGAGCCGGTAAAGAGCAATTTTAGATTTTCTCTTCTGTTCATGGTTTAGATATTTTTCTTTTTCAATTCAGAAACAATGTAATCGGAGGTTCTCCAGGCCAAGGCCAGAATAGTCCAGGTCGGGTTTTTATCTGCCTGGGACACAAAAGGACCTGCATCCACTACGAACAAATTATCGCAATCATGCGCCTGGCAATTAGAATTCAACACAGAAGTGGAAGGATTATCACCCATTCGTGTAGTCCCTACTTCATGGATGATTCTCCCTGGGGCTAGAAGACCATATTTGGTTTCAGGTCCCGGCTTGGTGCCAAGCAAAATCCCGCCTGCTTCGGTGAGGATCTCCTCAAAGGTGTCGTGCATGTGCTTTGCCTGCTTTACTTCCTGGTCTGTCCAATTGTAATTGAATCTCAAAACCGGAATCCCATACTTATCTACCGTATTAGGATCGATCTCACAGTAGTTGTCATACATAGGCACACTTTCTCCCCTGCCTGACATACCCAGCGTGGAACCATAGAGTTTACGGATGTCTTTTTTCATACCTATTCCATAGCCACCATTTTGGCTGGGCTCACCAAATTCATCTTTGATATACTGGCGCATGGAATTCATGCTTCCACCACTACCATAGGCAGGCTGGCTCATTCCACCCCAATATTCTATATGGTATCCTCTGGCGAAATCAAGTTTCTTATTATCTCCCCACCATGGTGTGTACATATGCATACCTCCTACTCCATCTTCATTGTACCGCTCGCGGTCCATTAAACTAGGTACGATGGCCATACGGTCTGTACCTGTGGAGTCATGTAGGTATCTTCCCACCATTCCAGAGCTATTGCCCAAACCATTAGGATGGGTTTTGGATTTGGAGTTCATCATGATCCTGGCAGATTCGCAGGCAGAAGCGCCCAATACTACTACCCTTGATTTCAGTTTGTACTCTTTCATGTCAACTTTGCTCACGAAAGAAACCCCTGTCGCTTTTCCACTGTCATCAGTTGTGACTTTCCTCACCATTGAGTGTGTGTATAGATCCACCTTTCCTTTCTTCATGGCGGGATGTACCAGGCAGGTTCCAGCTGAGAAATCCGCATAGACCTGACAGGCCCTATTACACTGGGCGCAGAAAAAACATACGCCCCTTTCCTCGTTGATAGGACGTGTGAGCATGGAAAGACGCGCAGGGATCATGGGCACCCCGATTTTATCTGCCCCTTTTTTCATATAAAGTTCATGCAGACGCGGCTTGGGAGGAGGAAGGAAAAATCCATCCGGCTCATTGTAGATCCCTTCTTTGGTTCCAAAGACGCCTATCAGCTTGTCCACCTTATCGTAATAAGGTTTAAGGTCATCGTATCCGATAGGCCAGTCATGTCCCAGCCCATCTATACTGGCCCGCTTAAAATCGTTGGGTCCAAAACGGAGAGAAATCCTTCCCCAGTGGTTTGTTCTTCCTCCGACCATTCTGGATCGGAACCAGTCGAATTCAGTACCATTTTTCTTGGTGTAAGGCTCTCCCTCGATATCCCAGCCACCTATAGCCGCATCAAAATCGCCAAAGGGGCGGATTCTGGTACCGGCACCACGTCTTGCAGACTCCCATGGCGGTCTGAGTTGGGTACGATCTTCTTCCTTTGCAGGGTCAAAGTCACCTCCTGCTTCCACTACAGCCACAGATAGACCGGCTTCAGATAAGATTTTTGAAGCCATACCACCCCCAGCACCGGAACCTACTATGATTACATCATAGGCTTCACCGGAATTTTTGATTTGAAAACTCATTTGATAGAATTTCTTTATAGATGTGATCCAAGTTTTAATAACAATGGCAAAACAGATTTCCGAAAAACCATATGCTTAACCGATGTAAGGCTAAATTAACAAAATTATTTCCTCCCAAACTTGCAGAATTACCTATTCAGATTCAATCCAAAATACATACAATTCTATCACAGATCACCTTCTCGGCCTATAAATACCGTCTAATTGGCTGAAAAACGCTATTTATGCCCTGAATTCCTGTTGAAACACTATTTAGCTAACTAGTCAAACTTTATCTATTTTTTTATGAATGGAATTTAAACCTTATAAAAATTTTAATTTGATTTCAGGGAAAAATCGGGGATTTAAGTCAACGTATAGCGTATTGGCAGTGATTTTATCACTGCCAAGCAGGAATGGAATCAAGATTTAAACCTTACGACTTTGTAGCTCCCTCTCAGCAGTGGATTTCAAACTTACAGACTAGGCATGGATAGGTCTGACCCGGATCGAACTACACCCGCACCGGATCTGGTCATTGAATGGGATTACTACACCTTGAAATTATTTTCTTGATTTTGAAATTCTAAAACCCTCATTTTCAATTTAATTAAACTCACCTCTAAACCTGAAGCGATCTTTTTTTATAATGATTGCAAAAAATCTGTTTGTCAGAAAGAAAATTTGCTACATTTGCATCCGATTCAAGAGCAAGTCAGGGATCAAAAATTGAAAGTTAGGATGTAGCGTAGCCCGGTATCGCGTCCCGATTTGGATCGGGAAGGTCGTAGGTTCGAATCCTGAATGAAGTAAAAAAATTAAATAGTAATAACACCTCGGGGTGTAGCGTAGCCCGGTATCGCGCCACATTTGGGATGTGGAGGTCGTAGGTTCGAATCCTGCCACCCCGACTAAAGTCACTGATTAGTTTCAGTG
>CBFGUY010000260.1:0-4791 GCA_965651895.1 uncultured Algoriphagus sp.
TGAGCGTTGCATAAAAAGTTCTTAAAATGTGTCCAGAATTACTTGACCACAACACGGCTCGAACTAGTGACATTCGGACGCTCAGTGCGGCATACAACCTTAATGCTGCTTGAGTCTTTCTATATTATTGCAGGGTAAAAACCTCGGCAAGACTTACTTGCGGGCATGGTATTGGCAGTCACAATATGCACCCTAGTAGTTACCCTAGGTCAGGTGAGTTAGAGAACAAGGGACGCACTCGTTCTTAATTTTCCAAGGTCAATCGTAATTTGTGTGAACTTACACCCAACATCCAGAGCTTTAGATCAATATCCTTCAGTCTCCTGAAAATGGCTATGTACTCGTGAGGCAAATAATGAAAATAGTTAGTAGAACAGTTAAGTACATCACATGTTTTGCCGCTGTATCAATCTTTACTGAGGTTGCCCACTCTGAAGTAATTTTTAAAGAGACTTTTGACAATCAACCTGATTACACCAGCTCCGAGCCCCTTAATCTTTCTGGCTGGACCCACCGGAGAAATGGAGAAGACATTTGGTCTCCCATGACTGGCTATCCAGACCATCATGATGCTTTTGAGGTGCTTTCCGCCAATGCGGATAAAGCTAGAGGTGGTCAGGGAAAGTCCTTTGTAGCGTGGCGTGAGTCATACGATCTGGGGTGGAAGAATTGGAACTCAGACGGAATATTGGCTAAGTATCTTGAAGGTGGATATGAGCAGTTGTATGTTAGTTTCTGGATACGTTTTTCAAGTGATTGGACAAAAGATGGCCTAACTAAAATTTTTCGCGTTTACAGTTGGGATGCTTCATCTGGAGAGATGTTTAGATATTTTAATACCGGCAATGCTGGGCCTATTTTGCTGTGGGATTACTCGCAAAATGAATATGGTATAAGGAATACTATTGCTTTGCGAGGGGGGCCTCATGGAGACTATTATGCTTTTAAAAACGGAGATATCGAAGGCTTGCCTAGAAATCTGCATGGACTTGGTGGCTTATCACTAAACTACACTGTTGATACAGTGGGCATGGGACTTGGTGGAAATACGCCAAAAATTGTAGATAGGGTGAATGGGGGATATGTTTCTGATGACCTAAAACAAATTGTCGACCATGAGCAAGTCTATGGAAGATTGGGTGATTGGACGAAAGTGTCCTTCTTTGTGAAAATGAACTCAAGCCCCAATTCGAAGGACGGTGTACTAATGCAGTGGATTAACGATGAGTTAGTCTTTCAAAACCATGGCATTCCATGGGTAAGAGGAGATAGAAGAACTGAGATGGTTCGTTGGAATGTAGTCGCTATAGGAGGGAATGATTTTTTTCGCTCTCATCCAAATATAGAAGAACATGAAGAGTGGTATGCGATAGATGATGTAGTAATAGCGGATGAGATTCCAGCCAACTCTATACCTCGTCGTTCAATACCCCGGTAGGTAATAGTTATCGCCAGAAGGAGAGATTCTATTGGTTAATGCTGTATCCCCAAGCGGTGAAGGTCCGATGGCTGTAGGGGTGTGGTATGGAATAGAAGATAGCTTTTTCTTGTGAAATCCTGGCACTGTTGCTTAGCTTGTGTTGAAATAGGTTGTCAACCTTTTTCAACACATTTAAGCATAGTTGCAACCTATTCGGCAGTAAAGAATGCCGAGAATGCCAGGCTAGTCTGGTCACGATGAAGAGAGTATGCTGGTAAAGGTAGAAGTGGTGTTTCCGAGATGCTAAGTCGGTGGCATATCAGTTAATTTGAGCAAAATGTAAGTCTATAGTCGTCAGCTCATGTCTCATCAGTGAGCTGAAATCAAGTAAGACAGTTGGTCTGAATGGGGCTAAGGCTTGCTGCTCAGAGGTTTCTTAGTCATCTCGTTTTCATTTTCCAAGCGCATAAGAGTCAGGCTAAATTTTTTGGTTACTCATAAAGCTGAATATGTATAATGTACTTTTTAAACTAAGCCAGCTTTGCTTGAAGGATCGAGATAATGCATATAGGAGAAGAAGACCGTAAGTACATTGATTATATGCGAGGGTTCTCAATACTTAGGGTGATGTTAATGCACCTCGGACTTGGATGGTTTTACCCACCATATTCTAATTATATAGGCGTATTTTTCTTGTTGTTGTTTTTTGTCTCTGGGGCAGTTAATTATAATAGCTTTTTGAGATCAAGCAACTCCCTCTTATTTTACTTGAAGCGCATTGTTTCGATAGTAATGCCGTTTTATCTGTTTTTTCTGGTTGTCCTTGTTTTTTCTTACTTTGAAGATCAAACGCCGGTGAAAAGTATCGGGGATTTTTTTGCGTGGATGTATTTGTGGCCGAAGCAGGAAATGGTTTTCTTCCCGATAGGTCAGATATGGTTTATACATGTTTTAGCTCTTATAACAATATTGTCGGTACCTGTTTATATGGCTTCTAGGAACAATCGGTCAATACTGGTTGTTTTCTCTGTGGCAGGAATTGCTCTTGCCTTCATAAGTCAGTTTTTCCCCATAGCGAGTTCTGTAAGGGCTGTTGTCGAAACTGTTATGCCTAGACAGGGAGGGCAGGTGTGGACTGCTATTGTCTTGATTTCTGTCTATTTTCTCGGCGCGGTTCACTATGAGTATTGCTCAAAGTTAAAGGGGAAAAGTTTAGTGCTAATATCGTTGACTTTTGCGGCTGTTGCTTTTGCCAATAATATTTTATTGGGAAGAGATTATGATTATGTTCGCCACTTTCATAATAAAACCTTTTTTTATATCGCGCTCTCATTAAGTGCCATCTATCTCGTGCTATGGATGAAGCCTGTGGTGATTAGTATTTGTGATCGCTTTAAAATCCTTGATTGGATCTTGACTCACGCGAGTAAGAACTCTTACGGGCTTTTCCTCCTGCACACGTTAGTGCTTTTCTATGTGGAAAGTATTTTTGGGTGGGAGGACTTAAGCGGGAACCAAGCTTTGGCAATAGTTAGGCTAATACTTGTAATAGTAATCACTATGGCAATAGTTAAACCATTTACGTTGATTTCAAACAAAATGGCAAAATACTTGCTTTATGTTGTCACTGTCAAGTTTCGGCCTCAATTAGCCATGCACAATAAGTGATAATACAGTACAGGTATAATAGGTAGAATTGCTGTATACCTGTAAGAATGGTGTGCTCTTGATGGTTACATAGACCTTCTTTTTAGTTATAAGAATAGTCTGTAACTGTACTCCCTCTGTGCTCGCAAGGGAATTACGTCACAAATAGAGTGAGTGTGTTGCTGGAAAGAGGTAAGATCTAGTGGTTATCATATAATATGACGCACTATCCTTATTGGAGAGTCAAAAACACAGCATGCTGTGTGATATATGTAAATGTGTGACAGTTAACCCAATAATCCAGCTTGAAGTTCCCTATGCTTTCGATGCCATACGCTGAAATGGCTTAATAGTTCACTCATACGGGGCAAGAAATGAAGAGAGTTTTTACCATTCCCGCAAAAAGCGCTTCATGTTTGATAGCAGCTTTTCTGGTTGCTGGGGTTGCGAAGTCTGAGGTGATTTTCGAAGATGACTTTGATAATCAACCTGATTACACGAGCTCCAGTGCGTTGAGCTTGCCTGGATGGACTCATCGGCGTAATGGGGAAGATGTTTGGTCGCCCTCAACCGGGTTCCCATTGAATCATGATGCGTTTGAGGTTCTTGCCGCTAACAGTGATAAAGCACGTGGTGGTACTGGCAAGGCTTTTGTAGGGTGGCGAGAGTCGTATGATATGGGGTGGAAGAATTTCAACTCTGACGGAATTCTGGCAAAGCACCTTGGAGAAGGTTATGACCAGCTTTACGTTAGTTTTTGGGTGCGTTTTTCCTCTGAGTGGACGAAGGACGGGTTGACGAAACTGTTTCGTGTATATAGCTGGGATTCAGATGCTGGGGAGATATTTAAATTCTTCAGCGATGGAAATTCTGGTCCAATAATGCTTTGGGATTACTCTCACAACGAGTATGGCATAAGGAATACTATCGCCTTGAGAGGCGGCCCTCATGGTGATTATTATGCATTTAGTAACGATGATATTGCAGGTTTGCCTAGGAATATGCATGGGCTAGGCGGATTGTCTCTTAATTACACGGCTGATACGGTGGGGATGGGGTTTAACGGCACAACTCCCAAGATTGTCGACCGAGTGAACGGTGGATATATCTCTGACAACCTCAATCAGACCGTAGACCACGAACAAATTTTTGGCAAATTAGAAGAGGGAGAGTGGACGAAATTATCATTCTTCGTAAAAATGAATTCATTTCCAAACGCTACTGATGGCTCTCTCATGCAGTGGATTAATGATGAATTGGTATTCCAGAATCATAATATCCCATGGGTTCGGGGCGATGAGACTACTGATATGGTGCGGTGGAATGTTGTGGCTATAGGTGGAAATGATTTTTTCCGAGCCTATGAGAATGCTCTACTCTATGAGGAGTGGTATGCGATAGATGATGTAGAGATTCACGACTCTATTCCTACCGCGCCATTGCCTCCGACCGGAGTGACTCTTAGCGCCCAGTAGGTTTAAGCAGCATCAAAAGGCCCTTGGCTAACCCGAGGGCTCTTCCTGATAAATATAATGCATCCAGATAGTAGATCCTTAGAATATTCTTGGGAAGCAAGTACTTAAGGTTTTTACTTCTCTTGATCCGTTTCAAACTGAATATCATAGGAATTATCAGCGCTGATAAAAATAAAGGCACGTTTAGCTCTCTTGATAGTAGGAGATTTAAAGCAAGGTAAACTACAAGTGCAGAGAAAATAACCACTA
>CBFGUY010000261.1:0-4791 GCA_965651895.1 uncultured Algoriphagus sp.
CGAAATGTATCTGCAGCTCCCAATACAACTGACTTTCCTGCAGATTTGAAAAGATTGGCAAGTTTACCGATGGTGGTGGTTTTTCCCACACCATTTACTCCTACCACCATGATTACATAGGGCTTTTTGCCTTCAGGCAGATCAAAATCCAGAAGATCCTGTGTATTATTCTCTTTGAGAAGATTTTCAATTTCTTCTTTCAGAATTACATCAAGCTCGGTAGTATTGACGTATTTGTCTCTGGCAACACGTTCTTCTATCCGCCTGATAACTTTGATGGTAGTATCTACACCTACATCGGAGGTGATCAGAATTTCTTCTAATTCATCTAATACCTCATCGTCCACTTTGGACTTGCCTACTACAGCTTTACTGAGTTTGGTGAAAATGTTTTCGCTTGATTTCTGAAGGCCTTGATCGAGGCTTTCTTTTTTATCTTTTGAAAAGAAACCAAAGATTCCCATACTTGTGCGTTTTAAAAGTGGAATATAACGAAAAAGTCCCTGCTGACCGTTGGACAGAGGGACTAGAATTCCTTATGTTGCGATTTGCAACTTATTTTTTCAAAGTTTCCTGTACCAGTGGGGAAGGAACCATCTCTTCTCTGAAGGTGTAAGCGCCGGTCTTTTCAGATCTTACAGCTTTGATTACTTTGGCGTAAGACACGCCACCTTCTTTTTTAAGGGTTGCTACTACTTTCTTAGCCATGGTCTTGTCGTTTTTAACGGAATCGCTTCCGAGCTAAATTACTTAATTTCTTTATGAACAGTTACTTTCTTCATGATCGGGTTGAATTTCTTCAATTCCAATCGTTCAGTAGTGTTTTTTCTATTCTTGGTAGTGATGTATCTTGAAGTACCTGGCAAGCCTGAAGCTTTGTGCTCCGTGCATTCCATAATCACTTGTACTCTATTGCCTTTCTTAGCCATCTTTGTATTGATTTAAGGGTAGTGACCTTGATTATCTGATTACAATCATCCCGTTATCCTGAGCTTCTTTCAAAACCGCAGTGATACCTTTCTTATTGATAGTCTTCAATGCCTTAGTACAAACTTTCAAAGTGATCCATGCATCTTCTTCTGGAACGTAGAACGTCTTCTTGTGAAGATTTGGGTAGAACCTACGCTTAGTTTTGTTGTTTGCATGGGAGACGTTGTTACCTACTCGAGGTCTTTTTCCGGTGATGTCACAAACTTTTGCCATGGTAATGTATAGTAAATTGTATCCGTTTCTGTAATGAGTCTGCAAATATCGGAACTTTTTGGGGATTTGCAACAATGCATTTCAAAAATATTCCCTTTTATATCAGACTTTTGGATAGGGACAGTGTTTGCAGCCGCTTCCACAGCAATACCCACGTTTTAGATGGTATTTTTCCGTGAAAACCATCAGTCCTTGTGCATTAAAATAAAAGTCTTCCGCACTTAAAGCCGGAGTTGGAAGTGGCTTCTTGCTATCTTTCATGGTTCGGGCAGTGGCTTTTGCTATATTTGGACTTGTCTAGTCCTTATTATATAGTACACAAATTTACGAAAAACATGCAGACTATCACTTCCAGTAAACAAGCAATAGATTTAGAAGATAAATATGGCGCACATAATTATCATCCGCTTCCGGTGGTTTTGGCCAAGGGAGAAGGTGTCTTTCTCTGGGATGTGGAAGGCAGACGCTATTATGACTTCTTGTCTGCTTATTCTGCAGTCAACCAAGGGCATTGTCATCCTAGGATCAAAGATGCCTTAATCGAGCAGGCCAGTACCTTGACCTTAACTTCCCGTGCTTTTCATAATGATGTGTTGGGGCCATTTGAGAAATATATCTCTGAATATTTCGGCTTTGACAAGGTGCTTCCTATGAATACCGGGGCAGAGGGCGTGGAGACGGCGATCAAAATTGCCAGAAAATGGGGCTATGAGAAAAAAGGAGTGGATGAAAACAGGGCAAAAATAGTAGTAGCAGAAAACAACTTCCATGGAAGAACCACTACTATTATTTCCTTCTCAAACGATGAGAATGCGCGTAAAAATTTCGGGCCTTATACCGCCGGATTTGTCAAGATCCCATTTGATGATATTTATGCTTTAAAGACTGTATTGGATGATCCGGAGGTTGTAGCTTTCCTGGTGGAGCCCATCCAGGGTGAGGCCGGAGTATATGTTCCGGGGGCTAATTACCTTAAAGAAGCAAAAGCTGCCTGTGAGGCAAAGAATGTATTGTTTGTTGCGGACGAAATTCAAACTGGAATAGCTCGAACAGGTAAGTTGTTGGCGGTTGATCATGAAAATGTGCGTCCGGATATTTTAATACTGGGAAAAGCGGTTTCAGGAGGGTTTTACCCGGTTTCACTTGTGCTGGCAGATGACGAAGTGATGAATGTGATCAAGCCTGGGCAGCATGGTTCTACTTTTGGAGGAAACCCACTTGGTGCAAAAGTAGCTATGACTGCGCTTCAGGTAGTGAAAGACGAGAAACTTGCAGAGAACGCAGAGAAGCTTGGGGAGTTATTTAGGTTAAGAATGCAGAAGCTGGTGGATAAGTATAATGTGGTGAAGCTAGTGAGAGGCAAGGGCTTGCTAAATGCAGTCGTGATTAACGATACGGAAGAAAGCAGTACGGCGTGGGATATTTGTGTCGCATTAAAAGATAATGGTCTATTGGCAAAGCCGACGCATGGTAATATTATTCGCTTTGCCCCACCTTTGGTGATGACAGAAGAGCAAATTCATGAGTGCTGCGATATTATTGAGAAGACTATAGCAACATTCGAAAGATAAAAAATCCATAAATATTTATCAAAACCCTCCCGAATATGGAACCTGGGAGGGTTTTTTAATGTCTTAGACTTAATTTTGAATCATTATAAAACTAGACCAACACATGTTACAGGCTGTCATTTTTGATATGGATGGGGTGATCTGCCACACCAATCCATTTCATTCTATAGCATTCCAACAATTTTTTGCAAAAAGAAACCTTAATCCCACTGAAGAAGAATATGCTGCCCACATGTATGGGAAAAACAATGGGTATATTCTGAGTCATTTTCTTGGCAGGAAGATAGAGGGAGAGGAACTAGCATTGCTTGAAGATGAAAAAGAAGGGCTTTTCAGAGAAATATATAAGGAGGAAGTAAACCCGATTGCCGGGTATATGGAGTTTTTTGAGAAGTTGAAATCCGCCGAAATACTTACTGCAGTAGCTACTTCTGCTCCAAGAGCTAATCTAGATCTGATAATAGGAACACTAGGCATAGGACATCAGATGCAATCGCAACTGGCTTCAGAGGATGTGGCAAGGCACAAGCCCGATCCGGAGGTTTATCTGAAAAGTGCGGCAAAACTAGGAGTAAATCCTGAAAACTGCCTGGTGTTCGAAGATTCGTTCTCTGGGGCAAGTGCTGGGATAAATGCCGGTATGAAGGTGGTAGGTGTGCTTTCTAGCCATACAAAAGAAGAGCTCCCGGTTTGTGATTTGTACATTGATGATTACAGGGGGCTCGGAATTAACGATTTGGGTCGGCTGTTTAAATAAGTAAAAGGATTAATCCCGCCTAGAATAATAGCTTCAGCGGTAATTTTGCTGATAAATCAAATATGAAAATTGATTTCAGTAGTACCTTTGCATAAGATAGTTGAAAAAGACCATGAACAGACGTCCAAGAAGAAACCGAAAGTCCGAATCAATCAGGAATCTGGTAGAGGAAACCAGTCTGTCAGTGAAAGACCTGATCTTTCCTATGTTTCTGGTAGATGGAACTAGTAAAAAGATAGCGATTGATTCCATGCCTGGAATACACAGGTATTCTATAGATAAGATGTTGGGTGAAATAGAAAGCTGTTTAAATCTGGGTATTCAGGCTTTTGACATTTTTCCGGCCTATCCCGACAGTTTGAAAGACACTATTGCTTCAGAAAGTTATAACCCGGAAACTTTTTACCTAAAGGCACTCCGTGAAATAAAAAAGCAATTTCCGGAGGTCTGTCTTATGTCTGATGTGGCGATGGATCCATATAGTAGCGATGGTCATGATGGATTAGTAAGAGATGGGAAAATCCTAAATGATGAGACCTTAGAGATATTGGCCAGAATGTCTCTAGCGCAAGCCGATGCAGGAGTCGATATTATCGGACCCTCGGACATGATGGATGGGAGAGTAGGTTATATTCGGGAACTTTTAGATGAAAGTGGGTTTACAGATACTTCTATTATGTCCTACACGGCCAAGTATGCCAGCGCATTTTATGGGCCTTTTCGGGACGCTTTAGACTCGGCTCCTAAATTTGGGGATAAGAAGACTTATCAGATGAATCCGGCCAATTCAAAAGAGGCCCTTATAGAAGGGGAATTGGATACTGACGAGGGGGCAGATTTTCTCATGGTGAAGCCGGCTCTTTCTTACCTGGATATTATAAAACTCCTAAATGATAGATTTTCCCTGCCAATAGCGGCCTATAATGTATCCGGTGAATACAGCATGGTGAAGGCTTCTGTAGAAAGAGGATGGATAGACAATGACCGGGCAATGCTGGAGATTTTATTGAGTATGAAACGTGCGGGGGCCAAGGTCATCCTGACTTATTTTGCCAAAGAGTATGCGGCTTATTGTAAGGGGGGATGAGGAGACCTATGTCAGGGCCTGTGATCAAGTCAGGAGAGAATACAGTCCGAATTTCCTTTAATTCCCTTTCGATACCAAAAAAAAACACTTCACATTAAATTCAAGATTTTTTAACATAGGGAAATTACGTAACATTCGCTTAATACTATAAAGCTGTGTCAACAGCTAAATTT
>CBFGUY010000262.1:0-4767 GCA_965651895.1 uncultured Algoriphagus sp.
TCAGGGGAATCATTTCTTTGGGAAAGGGCTTTCATGGCATTGAACCCACCAATACCCGCTTCGGTCACCGCTGCCTCCGAGCCGCCACTGATGAATATATCAGCTTTGCCCATTCGAATGTAAGTGAATGCATCGATGAGGGCATTGGTAGCAGAGGCGCAGGCAGAAACCGTTACAAAGTTTGGACCGCGAAAACCATATTTAATTGATAAGAAACCAGCGCTGATGTCAGCGATCATTTTGGGTATAAAGAATGGGTTAAATCTAGGATTTCCGTCTCCTTCAGCAAAGTAGGTCACTTCGTCCTGGAACGTCCTTAATCCCCCGATCCCAGATCCCCAGATGACTCCGGCTCTAGATTTATCGATTTTTTCAAGATCCAGCCCCGAACTTGCTATAGCTTCCTCTGCGGAAATCATGGCATATTGGGTGAAAGGATCCATTTTCCGAGCTTCTTTTCTGTCCATGAACTGCTCTACATCGAGGTTTTTTACCTCGCAGGCAAACTGGGTTTTGAAAAGGGAAGCATCGAACTTGGTAATCGGCGCAGCACCGCTCACACCATTAGCCAGACCGTTCCAGAAATCTTCTGCGGTATTGCCTATTGGTGTGAGGGCACCTATACCTGTTACAACAACTCTTTTTAAATTCATATAATGAATTTAGGAATTATTATTTTACGTTAGCTTCCAAATAGGTAACTGCTTGACCTACAGTCCCGATTTGCTCTGCCTGATCATCAGGGATAGAGATGTTGAATTCTTTTTCGAACTCCATAATCAATTCTACAGTATCAAGAGAATCAGCACCAAGATCATTGGTAAAACTAGCCTCCAAAGTAACTTCAGACTCTTCTACGCCAAGTTTGTCAACAATGATGGCTTTTACTTTTTGTGCAATTTCAGACATTTTGTGATCAGTTTAGTTAATAACACTTCGCAAAGAAATATATTTAATACCTAATTGACAAAGAAAAGATCCAAGTAAATTTTTATGCAATTGATAGTTCCCGGAAGTTGAATTATATTTTCTAACTTTGTTTTGATTCATTTTTTCCCTGCATGAAGAAGGTCAAATTACTAATAGAACATACGTATGATTTCGAGGTTTTGGGTCTTGTATCGCCTGTTAGGGATTATAAGATGGCCTGGGTGATCAATAGAGAATTAGATCTCAATCTAACCAAATCCGATGATCTTTCTTTAGAATTTATGACCCAACCAAGCCTGAAAATCGCTCAATATTTCCTTTCTTTACCGCATGGATTTGTTCAGCTACTCCGAAATAAGGCGTTAAACTCTACCAATCAAGTAGCCTATTTGATACCTGAACTGAAATCAATGGACTATTTCCTTTTGGTCCAGGACGAAACCTTTCAAATAAGTATTAATACATTTGTCAACCAGCTGGCAAAAAATCGCTACGTACAAAATGTAATGAAGCTGGACGTAAGTAAACTTAAATCAAAAGAAAACCTATTAACTTATTAATTCAATAATGAGCCATTTCAATAAAACTAAGATTCTCGCAACAATAGGCCCTGCTTCCAATAATTACGAAACCATCAAAAGCCTAGCGGCAGCCGGTGCTAATGTGTTTCGCCTCAATTTTTCCCATGGCACACATGATATCCATGCTGAAGTAGCGGATATTATCCGTAGAATAAACAAGGAAGATGGACTCAATCTCGGGATCCTTCAGGATCTTCAAGGCCCTAAGATCCGCGTGGGTGAAGTGGAAAATAATGGAGTGGAAATCAAAGCGGGGGATTCAATCACAATTACCAATGATCCAGTAGTAGGCAATAGCAGTCTCGTGAGTACTGTTTACCAAAACCTTCCGAATGATGTGGTGACTGGTGACCGAATCTTAATAGACGACGGGAATCTTGAGGTTGTGGTAAATGATACTGACGGAAAAAATGTCAATTGTACTGTTATCCACGGCGGGATATTGAAATCAAGAAAAGGAATCAATCTACCTAGTACCAAAGTAAGTGCCCCTTCTCTTACTGAAAAGGATATTGAAGATTTAGCCTTCGGGTTGGAACAAGAGGTAGATTGGATAGCGCTTTCCTTCGTGAGATCAGCAGAAGATATCATTGACTTACGACAAAGAATCGAAGCCAAAGGCAAGGTTTGCAAGATTGTAGCCAAAATCGAAAAGCCGGAAGCACTTGAAAATATAGATGCTATTATAGATGCCACTGATGCTATAATGGTCGCAAGAGGTGATCTAGGGGTAGAGGTACCTATGGAGATTGTCCCTCTTTGGCAAAAAAGAATAGTGGAGAAATGCAAACTTGCTTGTAAGCCTGTGATCATCGCTACCCAGATGATGGAAAGCATGATTACAAATCCACGTCCTACACGTGCAGAAACGAATGACGTGGCCAACGCCGTTTTGGATGGTGCTGACGCAGTAATGCTTTCTGCGGAAACGGCTTCAGGTAAATACCCTGTAAATGCGGTGAAAGCTATGAGTAGCATCATCAGCTACCTCGAAAAAAATGCTGATATCTACCATAACCTCTACAAAATCCCTGAAGATGACGATACCTTCTTAAGCAATAATTTGGTTTTGATGGCTTCCAGATTGTCCAGAAATGTAAAAGCAAAAGCGATTGTTGGGATCACTTCTTCTGGTTTTACCGGATTTCGAATTGCTTCCCACAGACCTTCTGCGAACATTTTTGTGTTTACCAGAAATAAGCCCCTGATCACACAAATGAGTCTTGTTTGGGGAGTGAGAGCTTACTTCTACGAAAATCAAGTGTCCACAGATGCTACATTCTTAGATATAGAAAATACGCTGAAAAATGATGATCATGTGAAATCAGGAGATATCATCATCAATACAGGCAGTATGCCTCTTAAATCTAATGGCAAAACCAATATGCTTAAGATTCACATTGTAGAATAGGTTTTACCTAATCAATAAAACAAGAGTCCTCGGGTCTACCTGAGGACTTTTTTTGATTCTAGGATAGTATGTGAAAGCGGCAGATCCGGAAAAGTGCTTAACTAGGGCTTTTTGTTACATTTTAACTATTGGCCATTGCGACTCACTATTCTGCCTTGCCGAAAATCTCCTCTGGCCCTCGGGGTACTACCATCAGGACTTTTTCCTTTTCGACCATCACTGATCCTGCAGGCGATCCTTTTACTTTTCTTACATATTTTGCTTCTGTGTAGATGACGGGAGCCAGGGTTTCATTCTTGTTTTTGGAATAGAATGCGGCCAAAGAAGCGGCAGTCTCCAATACTGCTCCGGGAATGTGTTTCAGGCCAGAGGTCTTGATCAACACATGAGAACCCGGTACCATCCGGGCGTGTAACCAGATGTCGTCTTTCTTGGTATAGCCACGAAGCATTTCATCGTTTGCCTGTGAGGATTTGCCCACATATATAGCGAAACCTCCGAATTCGAATGTTTTGAAAGGCAACACCACCGCATCTTTTTGTATCACTTTGTCCTCGCCATAAGTCTTTCGGAAGGCTTTTAGAGCTCTGAAATCTTCTATTGTACCCAGCTCCTCAATTTTAGATTCCAATGAGGTTGCCAATTTCATTTTTGATTCTATGGTTTTCTCAAGTTGCTCCCATTCCAGCTTTCTGTTTTTGCTTTTCCGGTAAAGGGAAGCCGCATAATCTTGGGGTTTTTGATTTGGCTTGAGTTTTACCAGAATAGTTTCTCCTGTGTAAAAATCCATCAATTCAGCTTCCAGTTTTCCGTCTTGAAACTCATGTAAATTAGCCATGATGACATCCGCTAGCTGGGATGGAGGAGCGGAATTTCGGAGTTCATCCAGTTTTTGTCCGGATTTTTGGATATAGGAATTGGTTCTTTTGAGGAGTTCCTGATACTTTTTCAGCAGCGTGTTTTTGTCTTTTTCA
The DNA here is from genome assembly GCA_965651895.1 of uncultured Algoriphagus sp. Taxonomy (GTDB): domain Bacteria; phylum Bacteroidota; class Bacteroidia; order Cytophagales; family Cyclobacteriaceae; genus Algoriphagus. The sequence continues at coordinate 3,897 of CBFGUY010000262.1, forward strand.
AAATTTCCCCTGACCAGTGCCAAATAAAACAATTCGTTTACTGCCTGGATCGGATTGGAAAAAGTCTTGATAGGATCTTCTTCCGGTAGAAGACTTAGGTGGATTTCTCCTTTCTTTTCTACTAAAGAAAAGAGCGGCGTGTCCAACATATCCAGCAGTTCCTGCATAAGCTCCCATTTGCGGGCAAGATCTGCCTCGGGATAGCCCCTTTCTTTAAGCCATTGTCTGGGAATCGTGCCTAAAGTCGGAAGGAATTTGGAAGCATTTCCGTCTAAATCTTCGAAATTTTTCCTGCTTAAGTCAAATTCCTTGTTCAAAGTCATCCAATTCAACTCTCTGTCCTCAGCAATCCCATTTCGGAATAATATTTTCGGGAATTCGCTGTCAGGCTCATAAAGCAGTACGTTACTTCTGTTTGCATGTAGTTTGAAGAGGAGGGTTTTACCTGATCCAAGTTTGAATAGAAAGGCACGTTCAAAATCCAGTACTTTGCAAGCTACAATGTCATCCCCGATCAGTTCTCTGAAGAGGTCTATGCTGTTACGTTTGGCACGCTGGAAATTTTCCGGAAAAGAAAGATAAATCTGTGGGGGGTGAAAATGCGCACGGATATACCTCGCCTCTATCCCATCTTGTGCTTCTAGGATCAGTTCGTCCTTGTTTTGTGAAAAACAGGAGGTGAGTTGTTTGCCTATAAAAGCTGCTTCCAGCTCGGGGCAGAGGTATTGTAGAAAATGATAATTAAGATGCATTGTCACAAAGTTAGCTGAAGCCCGTCATAGGCCAAGGCTATCCCAGTGGGTAATTCCTCTTCGACTGCATGATGCAGCCCCAGTTTATGGGAGATATGCGTGAAATAGGTCTGCTTTGC
>CBFGUY010000263.1:0-4711 GCA_965651895.1 uncultured Algoriphagus sp.
ACCAAGGATTTTGAAGAAATCAATACAGATCCAAACAACCCGGTATCCATAGCCCCTTCCCTGCTTTTGCCGAATGCAATTCAGGTAGTGGCAGATAGGTACTGGGGACATAGCTCCAGATACGAGAGGCTCAACATCGATGCGGCAATGTGCTGGATCCAGCACCTCTCCAGAAATATCTACATCAACGCTGAGGGTGACAGTTATGAGATCCCGCTTACAATCTCTTCTGGTACTTGGAATAATCTTTACAGAGATGCATTGATCAATTTCGAAAAGGTAAAATCACTATCCGAGCCTGGAGCATCCTATGAAAACCCCAATTATGTAGGCATAGCCATGGTCATGCAAGCCTTTACCTATGCGTACCTCACGGATGTTTTTGGCCCTATCCCCTATTCAGAAGCACTTAAAGGCACTGCGGAAGAAGCCATAAATTCACCGAAATACGATTCTATGGAGGAAGTGTATGCGGGGATACTTGGCGATCTGATGGATGCCAACGATTACCTCTCCACCTCTGGCCCAGCTGTGGTCGGAGACATTATGTTCGATGGGGACATCATGAAATGGAAGCGATTTGCAAATTCCCTAACGCTAAGAATCGCCAATAGACAGGCTGCTAAAAAGCCCGCTGAATCCCAAGCGATCATGAAGCAGATCCTCTCGGATCCTGCCAAATACCCTATTATCGAAAACAATTCACAAGCCGCTGAATTAATCCATTTCGATGTGATCGGGAGCAGAAACAAAATGTTTGATGTATTCTCCACGCGGTCTGACTGGAACATCAGCTCTACGCTCATAAACAAACTGCTTGAACTTGACGATGACCGGATCACAGTATATGCACAGCCTCTTGATGACGGTTCTTATGCAGGACTTCCAAACGGACTTACAGACGCGGCCGCAGGAAACTACAATGCTTCGAGAATAGGACTTAAATACTTGGACCCCACCGCACCGAGTGTCCTGATGACTTATGCTGAAGTAGAATTTATCAAAGCAGAGGCAGCCTTAGATGGAGATATTGAAGGAGATGCTGCAGAGTTTCTGGAAAGTGCCATTAAAGCCTCTTTCCTGCAACAAGGACTGATCATGCCAGGTGACTATATGAGCCGCATTGGAGGAGTGACCAAAGAAAGCATCATGACCCAAAAGTGGATAGCTCTTTTTGGCCAAGGAGTAGAAGCCTGGAATGAATACCGAAGAACAGGCTACCCTGTAATGCCCGCTCCTAATCCAAGCTCGGTATTTTCCAACGAAGGAGTACTTCCTACACGAATAGAATACCCTACTTCTGAATACTCACTTAATAAAGCAAATCTAGACGAGGGAGTAAGCAAACTCGGTGGCTCAGACAATATGAGAACTCCACTCTGGTGGGTAGAGTAACTCTCCCCAATCTCTATGCATCTGAAATCAAATAAATCCCGCAAGAATCCAAATTTTATAAATATGAAATCGAGCATGTCGAAAACGACACACACTGGAATGATTATAAGCCATGCGAGATTCCATGTGACCACTAAAAAACAATTATAAACACATGAAAAAGTCATTCAATATATACTTAGTTCTGGCTGCATTAGTATCTCTTTCCATTACCCAATCCTGTGTGGAAGCAGAAGATCTGGCTACGCCAAACGTAGCATCTCCTGTACTGGTACTGCTAAACGGAACGTCATTCAGTGCCGAATCCCCCGTGACAGTAGGATCTAAGTTCCTCGAACTTGATAAAACCAATATTCTAGACCATACGAAAGGGATAGACTCCATTCCTGTCCCCAATCTGGACATCTCTGTATTTGTAAACAATACACAGCGGGTTGCCCAGCTAATGACTAGCACAGAGGGCACCGCTGATCTGGTCATCTCATGGCAGGAACTTGGTATATCGGCACCAAAAACCGGGAGCCAGGTACGCCTTGAATTCGCAGGCACCTATAAAAATGTGCCCTTTAGAAAGTACCACACTGTACGAGTGAATTAAAGACTTATCACATCTATCAATCAAAAAAAAATATTTCTCCGAAATCTAAAAACACCTTATCACAACAGCTATGAACCACACTATCAACAGAAGAACCTGGATCAAATCAAGCCTAATGGCTATGGGAACAATGGCAATGGCTCCGGCTTTTGCCCTTCCTAAAAACAAAGCACTTGCCGCATATCAGCCCGATTCCATCCTACATGAGCATATCCCGGCTTTCAGATACGATGAAGCCCGGATTATTGCAAAACTGAATGCCAATGAAAACCCTTACGGACCATCACCGAAAGTGATCAAAGCAATCACAGAATCCATTTCACTTGGGAACCGCTATGGTCACGGAGAAGCAAAGATCCTGATTGACATGATTGCCGAAAAAGAAGGCGTAAGTGCTGACCACATCATGCTTTCCCCTGGCTCATCAGATATCCTGGAGAAAACAGCCTTTGTACAGTTTATGAACGGGGGGAATGTAGTATCTGCCGACCCTTCTTATATGTCCCTGATGAACACAGCCCAGAAACTTGGGGCCACTTGGAAGCCGGTTTTACTGACAGGAGATTACCAGCATGACCTGGATGGGATGGCTGCGGCTGTGGATGCTGACACCAATCTTGTTTATATCTGTAACCCTAACAACCCAACAGGATCAATTACTGATGCGGCTAAATTAAAAGCATTCTGTTCTTCTGTATCAGAAAAAACCCCTGTATTTGTGGATGAAGCATACCTGGAATTCCTTCAAAAACCGGAAGAAAGCTCCATGGTAAGCCTTGTAGCCGAAGGCAAAGATGTGATGATAGCCAGAACATTCTCAAAAGTCCACGGAATGGCAGGACTGAGAATAGGTTATTTAGTAGCACTTCCTGAGCGGATCGAAAGCATCACTTCCAAAGTGAGGAGCACCATGGGGCTTTGTGTCACCTCTCTGAACGGCGCTATCGCAAGCATGCAAGACCCGGGCTTCATCACCAATTGCAGGAACATGAACACGGAATGTAGAGAATACACCAAAGGGGAAATCACTTCCCTTGGATACGACATCATTCCTTCAGAGACCAGTTTTATGATCTTTCCTCTTCGGATGGAGGGACAGCCGTTTATGAAAGGCATGTATGACAGTGGTGTGGGTGTCCGTGTATTCAATATTGACAATAAGCCTTGGTGTCGGGTAAGCATGGGAACCATGGACGAAATGGAAATTTTCGTGGATGCGTTCAAAAAAGTGACAGCCTAAGATTATTGCCAACTATGAGTATTGCACTTCAGAAGACCCTATCGCTGCTCCTATTGATAGTTATCGGGATATTTCTCCAGAAAAAACTACAAAACGAGGATCAGAAAAAGGGGTTGAAAACTATAATTCTAAACATCGCCTTGCCGGCAATGATCTTTGTCGCTTTGCTGAAAATCGAAATCAATCCGGATCTCCTGATCCTTCCTGTTTTAGCTCTGGTATTCAACATTGTGATGATCTTCCTTACCAGATACACATTGCCATTCTTTGGAATCAAGGCTGACACTCCGGCCATGCGAACGCTGATGCTGCTTCTCCCTTCCTTGGCTCCCGGGCTTACATGCTTCCCATTTATTGTAGAATACCTAGGAGATGATGTGTTGGCATGGGCTGCTTTGGCAGATATAGGAAATAAACTATTTGTGCTGGTTTTAGCATACTTGCTGGCCATGTCCTGGTATTACAAAAACCAGAAGCTCAAAGCGAAATCCAATGGACAGAAAGTGAAGGAACTGCTGATTGCTATGGTGAGCGAACCGATCAATTTAGTGATTTTGGTGGCTATAGTCCTGCTGAGCTTTGGGTTCAATCTGGAAAGTATGCCAGGGTTCCTCAGCGAATCCATCCTCATGATGAAGGATATGATGACACCTTTGGTACTGCTGTTTATCGGCATAGCTGTGATTTTCAAATGGGACCAGCTGAGGATGATCGCCTCCCTGCTCACTTTCAGAGCCGGTATCACCTTCCTACTCAGCGGACTGTTCATCTGGCTTGTGCCCATGCCTTCAGAGGCAGCAGTTCTATTGGCCGTAGTATTTCCTCAAAGTGCAGTGAGTTTTTGGCCATTTGCACATATGTCGGCAATCCGAAAGTTCGAATATGATAACGAAGCCCAAAAAGGCAACCCAACCTTTGACTTGGAATTGGGCATAAATGTCTTGGCGGTATCTATGCCTTATAGCACCTTACTTATTCTAGGGATATTCACTTCAGGGAGCTATTTCACTTACCCGGTTCATGTCCTTTCCATAGGTGCCCTACTTGTCGTAGCTGCCACAGTGCCCAAAGCCATCCAATGGATCAAAAGCACAGAATTCAGTTTTGACAGCCTTAGTGACAAGGAATTAAAAGACAGTCCAGCAGATTAAAAAATGAGAGGTCAGTAATACAATCGATAGGTTTGAACATAGAAAAATGCCCAGGCACTGCCTGGGTCTTTTTTTTTAAGAGTCTTTAGTAATTCTCCCAAAATCCCCCTGGCAACGGGCAGGAAATTTCTAAAAAGCGCACCAAATCTCCGTAAATAGCATAGTACAGAAGCTCACCGTTCATCTCTGCTGATAAAGCACCAATTCATGAAGTTTTCTTTACGTAAGGCAATCTTGTCGTGCAAAAAAAACAGCATTGGTAAAAGACCATATTTTCATGTTAATTTGAGAACCCAACTACTTTACTTATGCGAAAATTTTACCTGA
>CBFGUY010000264.1:0-4708 GCA_965651895.1 uncultured Algoriphagus sp.
ATCAGCAAATTGATGGGAAATCAACAGTGAAGCCATTATACTCAGCCAAGCGAAAGCCAAAAAGGAAACGATGATTTTATTGCTGGTTTTCATGTGTTTATATTTTTTTTTAATGGTCACATGGAATCTCGCAGGGATGATAATCATCCTAGTCACTGACTTTTTAGTCAGGCTTGATTTCATGATCGTTGGATTGAATGGTTTGGATTAGGATTCTCAGATCCTCGGAATTGAGTTTGAGCACTTCTATCTGGTGAAGAATGCCAGGTAATTCGTCTTGTAAAAAAGTCTGTTTTTGCATCTTGAGTAGATTTTGCTTCGCGTCATTGGCGACGAAAAAACCGATTCCCCGCTTGTTTTCTATGATTCCCTCCTCCTCCATCAACGCATAACTCCGCATGACGGTGTTTCGGTTGACCTCCATATCCACAGCCAGCTCCCGTACGGATGGTATCTTCTCCCCTGCCATGATTTTCCCCTGAAGAATCTGGTCTGCCACCCAATCCCGGATTTGGAGGAAGATGTTCTTTGTTTCGTTGAATTCCATTTTAAACCTCCCGCTCTTTGAGTTTCAGGTAAGCGACCCAACAAATCCAAGGAATGGCCAGCCATATCAACCCCGTGATTACGACCACGAACAATGTTGCCCCTTCATAAATTATGGGCTGTGTCAATTCAAACTGTACTGTAAACAACTCCGATCCTAAACTTGGAAAACCAAACACCAGCCATGACAAACCTATCAATGTAAAAAAAATAAGCAGCCAAAAGATGAAAATTGACAAGGGCATCAGCAATGAATTCCATTTTCCGAAAATAATCCCGCCAGCAAACATAAGAGAAGTAAATAATCCCAGCGGACCAAAAATGGAAAAATAGGTAATAGCTGGTTTGTTCCAGGATAGAAAAACCAAAATCATACTTTTTATATCCAGATTATCTATCACTTGAGTAGTATCCTCATTATAAAAAGTAGTAGTGGAACTCAAATGACCTTTAGCAAGAGAAATTGCTAAAATGAAAATTATGGTAAATAAAACCGGAAATATTACTACCCTGGTAATAAACTGAACAAGGTATTTCTCCATCGCCGAGCCTGGTAAGGATAAGTAAACTTGGGCGGATTGCTTGTTCCTCAGATCCACAAAACTATACCCAACCCCTAAGATTATCAGTAAAACAAGTTCAGCATAGTACATTGCACTAAATTGGGACAAACCCGCACCTCTATAAAAAAACAGTAAAAAGACGCATAGAACTAATAAAAACAAACCGGGAATGCTCTTTATATAAAACACACGATGCATTGAAAACTCATATCGAAATAAGTTGAACAATCTGCGGGAACTAATAATGGAGGCGCTCATAGCATTTCAGATTTTTGGTATTGAAAAATTAAATTATCATCCAGACCTTTATTTATAGCTGCATTGAAAAGCAGCTCCAGATGTATGGAGGTCTGTGCCTCATTATCCATTCTTGATCTGATGAACTGATATCCGGTTCCTGATTTCTCCACGTACAGTGCATCGCCTGGGGCATTTGCGGCTGAACTGAACTGCAAGCGATCCGACAAGTCCAATAAATCAACATCCAGCAGTATCTTCCCATGGTGCAAAATCGCCACCCGATCAATCAGTTTCTCCACATCCGCCACTAGATGTGTGGAGATAATCATGGTTTGATCTTCATGGAGATTACCGGCCACTATTTTTCGAAAGGCACTTTTAGAAGGGATGTCCAACCCATTGGTAGGCTCATCGAAAAACAGCAATCGGCAGTTGGTGCTTAGCCCAAAGGACAAAAACACTTTTTTCCGCTCTCCCAGTGAAAGATTTTTAAGCTTCGTCTTTTTCTTCAAGCCAAAATCACTCAAAATCTGATCAAACCGAGATGAATCAAACTTTGGATAAAAGGCACCCATTACTTTCTCGTAAGTGGCTATTTGCATTGCCCCAGAATAGGCCATATCATCAGTAAGTAAATAGACATCTTCCAGAAAGGTTGGCTTCCTGTCTTTAGGTATCCAGGAATCAACTTGAATGGATCCGCTTTTAGGAAAAAGCAATCCTGTAAGCAAATGCAGCAGGGTGGATTTCCCCGACCCGTTTTTACCAAGTAGTCCTACTACTGATCCTTGCGGAACTGACCAATATAAACCATTAAATAAGCCCTTCGACTGGTGGTAGGAAAAATCTAAATCTTGAATAGAAATTGTCATATCGCCTTACTGTCATAGTGTATTATGACACTAAACTACAAATGAAATTTCTAAATCCAACTTTTATGCGAAAAAATTATCCAAACCTCTAAATTTAGGCATGGATTCACCTTACCTATTTCAGAGCCAAAGACTTGGCTTCCGTACTTGGCTCCCTTCGGATCTAAAGGATTTTTCATCCATGAATGCTGATCCGGAGACGATGCATTATTTCCAAAAGCCGTATTCCGATGAAGAATCCCTAGCATTGATGAAGCGTATGAATTCTCTGTACAAAGAGAAAGGCCATTGCTACTTTGCAGTTGATCTCTTGGAAAATGGGGATTTTGTAGGAATGATCGGCCTTGGTACTAAGACATTTCCAGCCCATTTTACACCATGCGTGGATATAGGCTGGAGAATTCAAAAAAAGTATTGGAATCAGGGATTAGCCTCAGAAGGAGCAGCCAAATGCCTGGAATTTGGCAAGAATCTGGATATAACTCTGGTTTATGCGCTGGCATCCTCCCAAAATTCTGCCTCCATCCGCGTGATGCAAAAAATAGGCATGAAATACGAATGCGACTTTGAGCATCCTGACTTAAAAGATCATCCAAGGTTACAGCCCTGCAGCTTATATAAAATTGGGCTTTGACTTCTAAATCGTCGGTGAACTTTTCCAAAGTTCAAAACTTTGGAAAAGTTTGTAGTTTATCTAAAACATGAACTTTTGGGCAAGGACATTCTGAAACTTCAGGCAAAAAATCTAGCTTCTCGAAAGGCAGGACAACGGTAAAACAAACTGCCACCTCAGCGAAACCTCCGTGTCCCCGCGGTTAAAACAAAAAAAGATGCCACTCCCAAACGGAAGTGACATCAAACCACTCAACCCCAACTAATAACCGATCTTTATGCCAGGAAAAGCGAAGCTATCCCAAGCACTGCATCTTTGCTAAGTGGCTCATCCCAGCCTTCTGATACCGCACCTGCATCTATACCTGTGAGATTAACGACATTTACACCCCCATGTGTGACGTTGTCTTCACCGGCATAGATCGCCTGTGTGGCAGCTGGAAGGCTACCGATAGAAGCATTGGTTATCCAACCTTTGACATCATCCTGTCCTTTTTTAGTTCTCAATCTTCTCACCATAGAAGCATGTCTAGCTTCCACAGAGTGAATAGAAAGTGCTGCAGTCAATACCACATCGTTTTCCATCACATTTCCTGCCTGTCCTTTGTAAGCTCTCACTCCAGTGTCTTCAAATGCCTGAGAAAGAGCCAAAAATGTAGGATAATCACTGAATGGCATAAAGTTTCCACCTGCGGTAAAGTCAAATGTAGGTTCAGGAACAGGCGTCCCCATTAGTACATTGGCGATCACTTCATTCAGGAAATCTACATGGGCCAATTCATGATCTCTGATTTTGGCAAAAATCGCCAAATCAGCATTATCTATCACTCCTGATTCGATTCCCATCTGATAATATCTATACTCCAGATGCTCCAGTGTGAGTGCAAAATTCAGTACATCGATCAAGCTAGCTGTATCTGCTTTAGCTACCTTCGGCAAGGCAGAAAGAATACCCAATGGGACAGCAGCCATAGCTACTTTCTTACTCATATCCCCAAACTGGCGGAAGGCCTCTCTTCTGGAGAAAAACAGTTCTTTCTCTTCCGGACTATTGGTGTCCGGGCACATTTTATCTAATAATTTCAGTAAGTTCATGTCTTGTGTTGTTTAAAGTGGTGGATTAAGAAGGCAATTGGCTAAAGTCAATCGGTGTGGTAACGAATGAGCTGGCGGCAGTTAGAACCTCAGTGAAGTTCAACGTACGCTCAAGACCATTGGCATCAATCAAGTCATCTCCAGCAAAATCAGTGGAACCCGGATTAATCAAATCCCTGACAGCTGCTGCATGTCTAGCCTCCACAGAGACAATTTTTCCGGCAATCAGAAGTAAATCACCGCTCTCCAGGAATTGACCCGCTCCATTGTAAGCTGCCACTCCCAAATCTTCAAAGGTCTTGGCCGCTGCCAAAACTGAGGATCTACTACTAAAATCAACCGAACTAAAATCAAACTCCAATTCAGCAATCGCCGCATTACCTAATGCTGCCTTGAAAAACTCCCTGTGTGCCCGCTCATGCTTTTCCAAGTCGCCCATGATGGTTTTTTCTTCCGCACTGGCATTGGCAAAATAACTTCCCTGCATCACAGCAGCATAGTAAGCTGCCTCCAATTGCTCCAATGCATATGCATAATTCAATATCCCAGTATCACCTGAACCAAGATTTACGCCCTCACCCATCATGGGCGGATCCATGTCTTCTACATCTTTACAGCCGACCAGGATCAATCCTGCGGCGGCTACCGAAAGTGAGCCTGTTTTCAGAAACTGTCTGCGGTTGGAATTTTTGACCAGTCCCTGAGGCTTGAATAGTTCATTTTTCATTTTTCTGATTGTTTAGGTTAATAATCCGGTTATGGTTTTCATTTAAAAGAAAT
>CBFGUY010000265.1:0-4706 GCA_965651895.1 uncultured Algoriphagus sp.
ACTCCTCCACCAACCTCACCTTATAAAACAGATTGTAATCCCGCTCCACTTCTCCATCTGCAGCTTTGACGATCAGGGTTCCGTCCGAAAGCCCTAAATTCACATTACCCTCAACAGGAAGTTTATTCATGATTCCAACTTGCTGATCTCCTTTGACGATAATGTAGCGCGGGTTTCTATGCTTTGCCTGAGCTTTTCTCCACTCGGGATCTTGGTGATAATTCTCTCCCTTAGACCTGAATTCAGTGTAAATATCTTCGGGAATTGCTGTATAGAATATTGCCAACTGATATTCCCCAAAATTCTTTACATCACTAAATGATGGATAAAGAAAGTTTTCCCGTTTGACATCTGGAATCTCCTCGTTTCGATCAGGGTGAATCAGTGTAACAGCTTTTTCATTGATCAATGAATTCCCATCCCACTCATACAAGAAAAGTTGATTCCCCATGGGTGGAAGCACAGCTGCCTTTCTTTGTCGATTATCAAATGCCAGATACGGAAAACTCTGCCCTATCCAACGGTTAGCTTTTCGGGGTTCCCAAGATGTTGGATACAAGCTTAGTCGTGTGACTGAATCCTGAGTGGTATCATAAAAAAATCCCGTCTTCACCCAACTATAAAAATCCGCTCCAATTTTATCAGGATCCACCTCCCCAGGATTATATGAATTTACCTCTTCCCCCAGAATTTGTAGTCCCCCTTCTTCCTCCCAAGGCGTAAAAGTCTGACGGAAAAAGGAAATAAAAATCCCAGCTCCAAATCCTTCTGCAGGCCCCTTAATCCTATCTATTTTCTTAAAATCCCGGTCAAAAATATGAAAATCCATGCTTTCGGAGATTTCTTTGAAAATAAATCGCTCTTTTCCCAAAAACCTTCCCTCCAGCGCAAACTGTATTTGATTTGGCCCTTCACCTATCAGTTCTACTTCTCTGATTAATTTCCCTTGCCCATCTACCAGCAAGACATTATTTCCTCTTCGTTCCTTTACAAGGTATTGATCCAGCTCAGCTTGATGGTCTAATAGCACAACTTCTTCCAGCACCTCCACCATAAGAGAATCATAAACTTCAAACCGACGCTCTTGGATTGGATCCACATCGATTGATTCAGATTCCTTTTCGGAGCAGGAAAAAAGTATAAATGCAAAAAGTGCGGTAAGGATCAGAAAAGGGGATTTGTTCATAGCAAAGAGTTGAGGTTTTATGGTTAGTCGGAAAAAGTAGGAATTATAGGACAAGAACTTCAATAGAATAAATCATCCCTGCAATTTTAAAAAATATTTTTAAAATTGCAGGGATGATTCAACGAGCAATAGAAAAACCATTCTTCAAATCAGTCTCACAATTTCCAGTTACAGGGATAGTAGGGCCTAGACAGGTAGGCAAAACTACTTTAGCAAAACAGTCATTGAGTGATCTCAATGCCATTTACCTTGATTTGGAGAAAAACTCTGACATAGGTAAATTGATTGATGCTGAACTATTTTTCTCACAAAATCAGGATAAAACCATTATTCTGGATGAAATTCAACATCAACCCTCTATTTTCCCATTGCTGAGAGCTGTAATCGACGAAAACAGAAAACCCGGCCGATTTATAATTCTCGGATCCGCTTCCCCTTCCTTGCTTCGACAAAGTTCTGAAAGTCTCGCTGGTCGAATCAACTATTTAGAAATGTCACCACTTTCCATCCTAGAAACTGGAACCCAAGTATCAATTGAAAACCTTTGGATATACGGCGGATTTCCGGAACCTACACTTACGCAAGATCCTGAATTCATACAAGATTGGTACAGAAACTTCACTACTAGTTATATACTAAGAGATTTGCCTCAATATGGCCTACCTGCTGATCCTCGGGTCACAAGACAATTCTTAATGATGATAGCTTCTGCGCATGGAGGAGTCCTTAACTATTCCACTTATGCCAAATCTTTAGGATTGGCTGTACCCACTATCAAAACCTATCTGGGCTTTCTTTTGGATGCTTTTCTTCTAAGAGAGTTACCAGCATGGTCAGTCAATTCAAAGAAGAGACTCGTTAAATCTCCAAAGTTATTTTTTAGAGACACAGGAATGCTACATTACTTACTGGGCATCAATAGTATAGAATCCATTTTTGGAAATATCGTACTCGGAAGCTCTTGGGAGGCATTTGTCATCAATCAAGTGGTTACAGTTTTAAAGACTGATGATGAAATGTATTTTTATCGAACTCAGGATGGAGCAGAAATAGACTTGATCATACGTAGGAATAACCGATGGCTAGCTGCTGCAGAAATCAAATTCAGCGTTAATCCAAAACTTACCAAAGGAACCTACACTGCAATGGAAGATTTAGGAATCGAGCTATTACATGTTATCATTCCCAGAGATGAAGATTATCCTATCGCAAAAAACATACAGGTAGTGGGTGTCGAAAAATTCTTACTTTCTATTTCTAGCTAATCACCCCAGCTATTCCTATAAGCAATAGTATGATGAAACTACTCTGGTATTTTCGCATAAAGAATAACAGGATTGGAATCCTCAGTCACTGCCGCCAGCGAAGCTTTTGCTTTATCGCTGAGGTTGAGTTTTTCACTATTTCTCACCAAGTAAGGCGAATAGGCAATAAAGACCAGTTGATCCCCTTGCAATCCAATAAGTGAATTAAAATAGCCCAGCTCTTCATCAATTTCCATTACAAAATCTTCATCTGTCTTTTTATTCCATACATACAAAGTTTTCTTAATGCCCCGTTCTTTCTGAAAATCAACGTATGCCACGAAATACCTATCGTTTTCTTCCAAGAATGTAATATTGGAGAATCCCTGTTTGCTGATCATTTCCATTCCTTCGAAGGCGTCCATTTCCCAGAATTTTTCAGGTACCGCAGTTGGGCCAAAATCAAACGTATATACTTCCCGTAAGGAATCCTTGCTGCTTAGTTGATAAACACTGCTTTTGAATGACTCTCTGAAGAGAATCCCTTCATCGCCCTGAAAGAAGGCTTGCTCATCCATCGGAAGCATTTTCTCGTTGAAGTCGTTGGGCAAAAGCTCTTTTTTTACCTCACCTGCCCCATCAGCTACAAACAAACGATGATCTCCCGCTACACTATTGTAGCTACTATAAAACCATACCTCATCCTTGTTTACTGGATAGAAGGCAAAGGCATTAATGGAATAAGGGGTACTTTTCAGAAGTTCTCCTGTATTAGAGAATGCATGTAGTTCCAAAGAATTACCCATACCGGAATTCACCAAAACTTCCTCTCCGAGAATCCTGAAGTTGCGAATCTCCGGAACTTGTCCCGGTGCCTCCCCGATTTCCGCCACCATCCCCAAATGTTTTCCATCAGTAGAAAAATGATGTATTCCTTTACCGCGAAAGTTGTTCATCGCATAGAAGCCATCTTTATCATTCATGAACCACAGATATTCACCCAGTAATTCTGTGGAATCTGCTTCAAGCGGAATTGCCTTTTCAATCAATAATTCAGCCGAGACCTTCTTAACAGCATCAAAATCAATAGTTTTAACCGATTCCACCCCGCTCTCCCCACAACCTATGACAGCGAATAATACAAATGCTATAATTTTTCTCATTGTGTTTCTTTTATGAATTAAACATCGGTTATGTTGAAATATGATAAGTCATTACGACTGAGAAATTCTATCTACCGGTTCTGAGAAAAAAGAATAATCTAAGAGAGATGTTGAATTTTTCACACACTAAGAACCTTAAGAAGCTTATTGACTACTTTATCCTATATAGGTGAATTCTCAAGCATTATTCAATTCTGTACCACCACGCCGCCTCGAAAAGAACCATCTTCTTTTGCTCCTCTCCACCTTTTCGGGAGTCTTCTTTTCCGTACGCGCTTTCTTCCAAAGCAGTACCGGCAATACCCAAAACACACCAAACATACTGAACATCAATCCTCCTATAGTTCCTATCGCCAGCGAGAACCAGAAAACCTCATTCTGACCCTCAATAATAAAGGGGATCAAACCAAAGCAGGTGGACATAATCGTAAGTAAAATAGGGACAGCCTTGCCTGCGACTGACTTGAGCACATTACGGTTGTAAAGCCCCTGTGCTCGATTGTTAAGATCATTTACTATAAAGATCCCCGCATTCACCGCCAACCCTCCAAGCATCACAAAGGCAGCATACCCTCCCTGATCGAAATAAAAATCAAAGAGAGAGAAGATTAAAAACAGACCTATAAAACTGATTGGGATGATAGCGATAATATATACGGGTTGTTTTAGGTTCTCGAACAGCACCGAGCAGATCATAAACACTCCAATAATCAATAATCCTAACAGGGAATACTGACGTTTTTGCTGCCCGTAATTCCAATAATAGGAATCCCTGTTTGCCTCATACCCGATAGGCATTATTTGCTTCATTTCTTCCAACACCTCCTCCAGGTATTCCGAGCCAAACTTCGCCGAACCCATGTATTCGAAAGCCACTATCCTTATGTATTGCCTGTCTTCTTTATTCAGGGAATTGGTAGTTGTCTCTTTGATCAATGTACCATAGTCAGACACTTTGAACACCTTGTTTTCACCACCTACCAGTCCTTTCTTCTCTAAATCAAACTTGCTAAAACCTCCGGATTCACGCTCTCGAATGACCATACCATAATTCTGGTTTTGCAACGTAAGCATAGTAGAAGGATTAGTAGGCTTAGACATATCCTGCAAAGC
>CBFGUY010000266.1:0-4702 GCA_965651895.1 uncultured Algoriphagus sp.
AGCTTAAATTTTGACAATAAATTAAAACTTGCTTAGATCACATGAACTGAAAATTGTTTCCCATAAACCCAGCTTAGATCACATGAACTGAAAATTTTCAGATGTTCAGTTCTAAAAATACAGAAAATACAGAATACACATTCAGTTCACCACAAGTTCAGTTCACCCCAAATTCAGTATTTCAGACACACATTCAGTTCTGAAAATACAGAAAATACATTGTATCATCTAAACATGAACTGAATTTCAGACACACATTCAGTATGCTGTACTAATCTGAACTGAACAGTTCATAAATCAACTATCAATACTAGAAATCCTCATCTTCATCTTCTATGGACATGTCATCATTGTTGTCGTCGCCACCATCATTAAAATATTGAAACATTGTATCATCTTCCTCCTCATCCTCACTATCTTCAAGAATAATAGCAGCTTCCTTCTTTTTTCTTATTAGTTCCTCTAAATTGCCTTCAATTAGACTGGCTTCTCCACCTTCAACATTGTGCAGAACCTGATTATCATCACCTTCTTGCACTATATGCTCTGTATCAGAACAATAATCATCCTGATGCACATCATTACTGCCCTCATATTTTTCAGCCACATCATAAATATTCCTATGTTCAAATTTCTGCACAACTCGGAAATCTTTACATTGTGGAGTTGTGTCTTGCAGGTAAAATATCTTTTTCGCTTGGTCTGCCAAGATAAAAGGATCGGACTTGTACCAAAATGACTGCACATTGATGGATTTGAAATGGCTGTCATCTCGAATGCCCACAGTCTTTCCTACTTGGTTGTACCAATCGCATCGAAATACAACCACCGACCGACGAACTTGATAATTCGAGTTATATTGTAACTCAATTACCTCTTTAAGGACACCATAAAAATCTATGTTCTCCCCATTATGTTCACCTTCAGTCATTACACCACTATTTTGTGTCTGCATGAACTTCTCACGATCCACTGTGCTAAACCGCACTCCATTAATCTTGCAAGCTGTACTAGTCTTAACTCGCCGAGCTGGGCCACATGACAGTGCCCACAGTCCTTCGCTAACCAATTCTGGATTCTCATTACGCTTCTTCTCAATCTGTTGCAACAAAATTACTCAGCTGAGCAATTACATATGCATACCAAAAACTTTAGTAAACCTATAACATAAAAGTTTAGTGACTTACATGGGACATAAACCACTTTGCAAATCCTTGTTGAACCATTCGATCAACATCATTTGGACGTGCACCTTGCTGCGATAGCTCCTCCCTGTACAGACTGCATGGCATACTTTATTCATAAGCATATTTTCAAATTTAATAAACATAACATAAATTATGTAGCACATACCAAACTAACTTACGTCAAATATTCCTGTACTTCATCAGCATTATGTAGCACATACCAAACTAACTTATTCATGATAGCATCATCAATGTACTCAGTCTTAGTAGCTCCAACAAGAGTAGCACCATGCTTAAAAACAGACATGTCATTAGGCAATGGCATCTCTGTACCACTATCATCATCCTGGTTAAATCTAGTGTCAACATCCTTCATGTACCTAGAACAAAATGTTAAGGTATCACTTGCCATATATGCCTCAGCAATTGATCCTTCCGGCCTAGCCCTGTTCCTTACAAAATTTTTCAAAGTGCCTAGTCGCCTTTCTATTGGGTACATCCATCCATACTGAACAGGTCCTCTAAGCATTGCCTCATCGGGAAGATGGACACTCAAGTGCACCATGACATCAAAGAAGGCAGGTGGAAAGATTTTCTCAAGCTTGCATAGGATCAATGGAATATCTCCTTTTAGCCGTTGCACAACATCTATCCGTAGATTTCTACTACATAGTTCCCTGAAGAAGGTCCCCAGCTCTGCAATTGCTTCATATACATCCTTCCTCACCAGTCCTCTAAGGCCAGCGGCTATGATTCTCTGTAGGAGTATGTGGCAAGAATGTGTTTTCAGTTTTCCAACCACCTTTGAACCATCTTCACTTATGTATCTTGCTAGGTTATCCGCAAATCCATCAGGAAACTTGATACCTTTGAGGAACTTGCAAAACTCGACTTTCTGATCCTTCCCCAACACATATGGAGCAGGTGGAGCCCTGCAGGCCGAGTTGCCATCTTGTTGCAAGTGCAGTTCAGGTCTTATGCCCATATCATACAAATCTAGCCTTGCATTATGTGTGTCCTTGGACTTGCCTGGTATACTAAGTAGTGTGCAAAGAATATTTTCACATACATTTTTCTCTATGTGCATCACATCGAGATTATGTGGAAGCATCAAATCTTTCCAATATGGCAATTGCCACAACCCAGATTTCCGGCTATAAATCTTTGGACCGTCACTACTACGCTTCCTTTTATTTCCAGTAATGTCAGCCTGCTTCCCTGGCCTGACATCTTTCACCTTCTCTAGCTCTTGTAGGACCTCATCCACAGTGAACCTGCCAGGCACAACTTTGTTTTCACGCTTACCATTGAAATCCAAGCTATTCCGCCATGAATGTGTCCTTTTAAGGTAACGACGATGTCCAATGTAGCATAACTTGTTCCTTATTGCCATAGACAACGGATTCTTGTCGCAATAAATACATGCATAATACCCTTTTGTTGTTCGCCCAGATAACGTGGCCAGCGCTGGATAATCATGTATACACCATAGTACAGCAGCACGAAGGTCGAACTTCCTACCAGTACATGCATCATAGGTCTTGACACCCTTCCATAGCTTCAGCAGTTCTTCAATTAGGGGCTCAAGGAACAAATCAAAATCCTTTCCTGGACATCTTGGACCTGGGATGAGTAAAGACATAAAGCAGTTTGTTGGATTCACGCATTCCCATGGTGGGAGATTAAGCGGTGTCACAAGCACTGGCCACATACTGTACTGGGTACTCATGTTGCCAAATGGATTGAATCCATCGGTAGCTAAGGCTAGCCTCAGGTTCCTCGGATCATTTGCAAAACCTGGGTACTTTCGGTCAAAGTCCTTCCACGCTTCCCCATCAGCTGGATGGCTCATCACATTGGCGACTGGCTTCCTCACTTTCTTGTGCCATTGTGTTTCCTCTGAAGTTTGTTTTGAAGCAAAAATTCTTTTCAACCTTGGCAACAGTGGAAAATGCCTCAAAACCTTATGTGGAACCCGCTTCGAACCAGTTTCATCTTTCCATCTAGACTCCGTGCATACTGGGCACTCATTCAATTTAGCATTAACATTCCGAAACAACACACAATTGTTCTTGCACACATGGATGTTTTCGTATCCAAGGCCCAATTCTTTAAGATATTTCATGGCCTCATTATATGATTTTGGCAACTCACTGTTAGGGTATCCATCGGACATCAGCTTCATCATTGCTGAAAATGTTGTATTGCTGATTCGATAACGAGACTTCATATACAACATCCTCACCATAAAAGAAAATTTTGAATGGCTAGAACCCGGACTAAGTGCCTTCTTTGAATCTCCAAGAACTCCTGCAAATCTTGGCTCTTCTCCATCAGCCTCTGCCGCTGCAAACAGTTCACCGATCATCTCAGGTACTCCATGATCATCATCGTAAACATCATCGTCCACATCCATATGTATCCCAAAGTCATTATCATATCCTTCGACATCCTCCTCTATACCCTCAACTTCTGTATCTGCCGACTCCCCATGATGAATCCACCTCGTGTATGTAGCTGACATTCCATAAATGTGTATATGAGTTTCTACTTCACTCTGAGGTCGCAACCTTTGATTAAGACAATTCACGCACGGACAACGAATGTGTGTGTCTTCTGGGTATCTTTCACTAACAAAATTCATGAACTCTTCAACTCCTTTCACATATGCAGGTGTGAATTGTTTCCCATAAACCCATCTTCTATCCATCTATTTTGACAATAAATTAAAACTTGCATTAACTCCATAACTATGATTACATTGAACAAAATTGAAAACCACATCAAACACATGCATATATGAAATAAAATTCAAACGCACATGGAACCTTATTGTCAAAAACACAACACATCAAACCTTGTCTTTTCTCCCCGCCCTGCCGCTGTTCTGTCCACGCCCGCCGTAGCTCTGCGCAAGACGCCGCTGCTTTGCCGCGCCCGAAGCTTCTCTGCCTCGCTGTTTGCAGACGACGCCGTTCTTCCAACACAGTTGGATCAATGGATCAGGCGACAAGATCGCTCGTTCGCTGCGACGCTACCCAGTTGCCGATCAAGCGGACGACGACAGACGCCGGCGTCGTTGTGTGCCGTAACCTGACGGCCGATCGCAGAAGCGCAGATCGCAGCAGGAAAAATCAGAACAGGCGAACCATGCAGATCGCAGAATGGCGGCTGGGAAAACCTGTTAACATAACGACAGATGGGAACACCTGTTAACAGACGGATAGTTTCTTTATATACACGAACAAGTGCGTAGTCTGGTGGTAGCAACGATTTAACGCAAGTCGCAGGTCCCTGGTTCGAAGCTCCGCGGGCGCACCTTTTTTTTGCCAAATAACTAACTGCCGCTTCCTACTGGGCCGGGTCCGCGTCGCCAGGTGGGGGCTGTGTCCCAAAAAACTGCGGCCCATGTAGGCCAAGGATCCCACGCCGTCAAGTGGTGTGTACACGTGGGGCGTTTTTTACTAAAACTCATCTGTGACCAATTTATTTCATCATTACGTCAGCCGATCAAG
>CBFGUY010000267.1:0-4697 GCA_965651895.1 uncultured Algoriphagus sp.
TCGCAAATATGCTGATGAAATGAAGGTAGCGGAGGATGATTTCTGTGGTCATGTGGTGTTTTGTATGTTTTAGCACCGTGCCTAAAGACACGGCTGGGGTTATGATAAATTAATAGGTTACCCGTAGTATGTCCCTACGGGACGGTTTTGGGTACGTGGGTTTCAGGTTGTTGGCAGTGTGAAAATGCTCCAGACAATGTTAAGGAGTTGATGTCTTTGATAGTGAGTTGGTTCTGGACGCTTTGATGCAGCGTGTTTTTATTACCCTTATTATCCTACTCGACGCCCCTTTAGGGGCAAACTATGGGTAAAAGAATTGCGGGCACATGTTTCGCTGTGCCTTTAGGTACAGCTCTATTCCTCATATTGGTTTAAAAATATAACGTTTATCATATTCTATTTCGTGGGTTTTCAAAAGATCTTCATATTCATCCAAGAAGCACTGTTTTTTGTGCTGGTCTTCTTTGTGTTTAGCCTGTTTATTCCTTTTAGCCTTAATTTCAAATTTCCCTTCACCCTGCCCAACCTTCACGATCCAGACTTCTGTACTGTATCGCCTCTGCCAGATGTTCAACTTTAATTTCCTCACTTCCAGAAATGTCTGCAATAGTCCGTGCCACTTTTAATATTCTGTCATAAGCTCTGGCAGATAATCCCAACCGTTCCATGGCTGTTTTCAATAGAACCTTACCGGCTTCATTGATCTGGCAGATTTGTTTGACCATATGGGAGGGCATCATGGCATTGCAAAAAACCTCAGGATTGTCCTGAAATCTTTCTTTTTGTCTTTCCCGACCCCTGATTACCCGCTCGCGGATGTCTTTGCTTGATTCAGTTTTACGGGTGGAGGTCATTTCGTCAAACTTCACCGGAGTCACTTCCACATGTAAGTCGATCCGATCCAGTAGAGGGCCTGACACTTTATTCAGGTAACGTTGTACTATGCCAGGACCGCATACACATTCTTTCTCAGGATGATTGTAATAGCCGCAAGGACATGGGTTCATGGAGGCGATCAGCATAAAATTGGCAGGAAAATCCACGGATACTTTTGCTCTTGAGATCGTTACTCTGCGTTCTTCGAGTGGCTGCCGCATCACTTCCAGCACTGTACGCTTAAATTCAGGTAATTCATCCAAAAACAACACGCCGTTATGCGCTAGAGAGATTTCTCCTGGTTGAGGATTACCACCCCCGCCGACCAGGGCTACATCTGAAATCGTATGGTGTGGGGAGCGAAATGGACGATTTGCCAGCAAGGAGCCGTTCTTGCCAAGTTTTCCCGCTACGGAATGAATCTTGGTAGTTTCTAATGCTTCCACCAAAGTCAGCGGTGGAAGAATAGAGGGAAGACGCTTGGCCAGCATGGTTTTGCCTGCACCGGGTGGGCCTATCATGATTACGTTGTGGCCTCCAGCTGCTGCTATTTCCATCGCACGCTTGATGTTTTCCTGGCCTTGCACATCAGCAAAGTCAAATTCTATGTCATCCAGGGAATGATAAAATATCTCTCGGGTATCAGTCACCAAGGGAGTGATGTCAAGTTCTCCTGACAGAAAATCCACAGCTTGCTGAATAGTCTCCACGCCGATGATATCCAGATTATTTACAATTGATGCTTCTTTTGCATTTTCCAGAGGAAGGATAAAACCTTTAAAACCTTTTTTTCGGGCTTCAATAGCTATAGGCAAAACACCTTTAATGGGTCTGAGATTTCCGTCAAGTGACAGCTCTCCCATAATTACATATTCCTTCAATGCCGGAAATTCTACTTGCTCGGATGCCTGCAAGATTCCCATGGCAATGGGCAAATCATATGCAGAGCCTTCTTTGCGCACATCCGCTGGAGCAAGGTTGATGACAACTTTCTGCCGGGGCATTCTGAAGCTATAGTACTTCAAAGAACTTTCCACCCTTTGCTGGGATTCCTTGACTGCAGAATCAGGAAGGCCCACCATGTAGAAACTGGTTCCTTGTCCCACGTTGACTTCAATCGTGATAATATTCGCATCTACGCCAGATACTGCGCTTCCAAAAGTTTTAGCTACCATATCTTATAAAAAAGGAAATCTGAATGGTTGCCTCAATATAAGGTTTTATGAAAATTAAAGCCTTATTAAAGCCTGAAAATTTACTTCTTCGGTCTCATGGTGAAAAGGTTGACTTAGGGTTTTGGGATTACTTTATTGTTTTTTGCCCAGTTTTGCCATAGACTATCCAGTTCTGCGACGATTCCAGGGTTGTCCTCTGCTATATTTTTTGTTTCTGTTTTGTCTTCATTGATTGCGTAAAGCTGCCAAGGTTCGCTGGCGTGCAATGTCACTAGCTTCCAGTCTTTCGTGCGGACGGATCTTCCCCCTTCATGTTCATTAAAAAGAATAGCATGTCCTTTCCGTTCATGGCCCTGGAATACAGGGAGCAGACTTTTCCCTGCAATGGGTTTGATTTTATTTCCTGCAAAATCTGAGGGATATTCAGCACCGGCAGCATCAATGAAAGTTGCCATGAAATCCATCACATGTCCTATTTGTTTGGAAATACTGCCTTTTTCAGTATTTATTCCTTTTGGCCAGAATGCAATCATTGGCGTGTTTGTCCCACCTTCGAAGGATTCCATTTTCCAATAACGAAATGGGGTATTGGAAACATTTGCCCACCGCTGGCCTATTGAGGCAAAAGTCGTTTGTGGCCCGGGCATCACCTCTTTTTCTACAGGGTAAGCGATTGGCTCACCTTTGCGGGTTTGGCTAGGCCGATCAAAACCTGGGCCGTATCGCATACTACTCTCGGAACTGGCACCATTGTCGCTCAGGAAAACAATCAAGGTATTGTCCAGCTCTCCGGTTTCTCTCAGAGTCTCGATGATTCTACCGATTCCCTGATCCATCCGGTCGATCATTGCGGCGTGCACGGCCATAGCTCTGGCATCAAATTCTTTGTCTGGGTTTTCTTCCCAGGTAAGCTCATCCCCCCATCTTTCAGAGAGGGAATAAGAAGCCTTATCGATAATGCCCAAATCAAGTAGTTTGTTGTAACGCTGCTCTCGGATCGCATCCCAGCCCACTTTGTAGGTGTCTTTGTATTTTTCTATATCCTCTGGCAAAGCATGAAGAGGCCAGTGTGGGGCAGTATGCGCCACGTAGAGGAAAAATGGTTTGTTTTGCTTGGTAAATTCCCTGATATATACTGAAACCGTGTCATTGATCGCATCTGTGTGGTAGTAGTTTTCGGGCACTTCCAGCACAGGTTCAGTACCATTTACCAGACTGAAAGGGTCGAAAAAATCCACTACACCCCAGATATTGCCAAAGTATTTTTCGAATCCACGATTGGTGGGGTACTGCTCTATCGGGGAAAAAAGAGGATGCTGATCCTGATGGTTAAGCCAAGCCAATTGCTTTTCTGGAGTTTCTTGGACGACAGTATTGGACACATGCCATTTCCCGACCATGCCTGTGCCATAGCCTGAGCTCTTCAATACCTCAGCTATGGTGACTGCTGAGTTTGAAATATGGCCCCGATAGGCTTCCTGTCCGGTGTCAGTGGTCATATGCCCGATTCCAGCCTGATGGTTATATAGTCCTGTCAGCAAAGATGCACGCGTAGGACAACAGCGTGAGGTGTTGTAAAACTGGGTAAAGCGTATGCCCTGGCTTGCCAGCCAATCCAGATTTGGCGTTTCTATTTCTCCTCCAAACGAACCCAAATCCGAAAACCCCAAATCATCTGCCAAGATCAGTATTATATTAGGTCGCTCATTTTCCTTTTCAACCGGTTTCGGCTTGCAGGAAAAAATAGAAATGACGATAAAAATCGAAACAGGGAAGCTAATAGAATTGATTTTTAAAAATGAGAAACATTCCATACTTGTGGCGTTTTTGGGAAAATGTTATTCAGGCAAAGTTCAAAAAAACACGCTTGAGATGATGCTATTTTTTAGTCAATTTCTAAAAAGGAAACTCCAAAATTCTCAGTTTTGGAAAAAATCCTGTTAAGATTTTGAGAAGGTCACAAAAAAAAGGAAACTAATACAAGCTTCCTTTTTACTGTAATTGATCAAAACAAAATCCAGTTTAGGTAATATTTTGTCTTGGTGGGAGATTACTTGGATCAGTGTCCGATGGTTTTGTAGTTGATGGCTTTTCAGTAGGAGGGGACTTTTGAGAAGAAGGAGTCCTAGGATGCTCGAAATCGTAAATTTTTGCCTTTAATGCATTGGTTTCACTTTCCATTTTTTTGATGGTTGAGGAAAGGCTGCTATAGGCAGCGTAGCTACTTCCCCAAGCTGCCAAAAATAGAATCAGACCGATGAGAATGATCGTTACCATGGAATCTGATGTGATTTCTTCCATTCCGAAGAGTCCGCCTAAGGTGTCGAAAGCGATGAAGAAAATAAGAAAAGCACCAAAATAGACCAGAAGGGCTAATTGAAGGAATTGGTGAAGTTTTTTCATGGTTTTTAGAATTAGTTTTAACGAATATACTAAACGGACTGAATACTAGAAAGCTTCTGATATAAGCCTTCTGCCTGCATCAGCTCGCTATGGGTTCCCCGCTGTATGATTCTGCCCTGCTCTATGACCAGGATTTCATCAGCATGCTGTATGGTGCTCAAGCGATGGGCTATCACCAAAGTAGTCCGGTTGCTCATCAGTTTAGTCAATGCTTCCTGTACTAAGTATTCCGACTCAGAATCC
>CBFGUY010000268.1:0-4661 GCA_965651895.1 uncultured Algoriphagus sp.
AGAACCGAGCTCAGCAAATAATCCCTAGACCAGACCTTTTTCATTTTGCCAACATGGTTTGAATAATAATCTCCTCCTGAAGCGTACGATGCACCGGACATTTGTTGGAAATTTCCAGTAACCTTTGTCTTTGTTCTGCATTTAGGTCACCTTCGATTTCTATGATTCGGGTAAACTG
Source organism: uncultured Algoriphagus sp. (assembly GCA_965651895.1). Classification (GTDB taxonomy): domain Bacteria; phylum Bacteroidota; class Bacteroidia; order Cytophagales; family Cyclobacteriaceae; genus Algoriphagus. The sequence continues at coordinate 179 of CBFGUY010000268.1, forward strand.
GCTCACTTTTGCAGATTTATCCTCTGGATGAGCACTATCCGAGACGTGGACTTTTTCATGATTGAGAAAAACAGAAACCTGTTCCAAAGGCCACTTTTTACGCTCTGCATACATTTTCAAAGTCATCGCAGTGCAGCTTCCTAGGGACGCCATCAGCAAGTCGTAAGGATTAGGCCCTAGATCCGCTCCTCCCAAATCCAAGGGCTCATCTGCAATCAGATGATGATTTGGTGTCATCACTTCAGTAGTGTATTTCTCTCCAGCGAGCCGGACAAAAACCTGGTTTCCACGGGTATTATTTCCCTTCTTTTCCTCATCCGGCAGCACATAGCGTTTACTCCAGCTCCCTATTACCTCTGCTATGTATTCGCTATCATTTTTATTAGAGACCAGATGGTTAGCTCCATCCAATGATATAAAACTTTTCGGATGATGGGCTGCATTATAAATCTCCGCTGCATTGCTGATTTCCACGATTTCATCCTGAGGTGAATGCATAATAAGAAGCGATTTTCTCAGCTTCTTCAGAAAAGCTGACAGAGGCTTTTGCTCTAAGTCATCTACGAAACTTTTACTGATGCGAAAGGGACGGCCGCCAATAGTAACCTCCGCACTTCCGGATTTTTCTATTTCGTCTATACTTTCCTTAAACAAATGACGCACATGCCCGGGAAATGCGGGCGCAGCAATAGTAACCACTGCTTCTATCTCCTTCATTTCGGCTGATGAATACAATACCGCAGCACCACCAAGTGAATGGCCGATCAGCATTCTGGGAGATTGATATTCCTTTGCCAAAAAAGCCGCAGCATCCAGCAAATCGCTAACGTTACTGGTGAAGGACGACTCCGCAAATTCCCCTTCACTCATACCAAGTCCAGTGAAATCAAAACTTAAAGCCGCAATTCCGTTTTGGGATAAAGCAGTACATATGCGGGTGACAGCTGAGAAATTTTTAGAACAGGTGAAGCAATGGGCAAAAAGCGTAAAAAACTTAGGCTTTTGATCCGCCGGCAAATACAAATGAGCTGCCAGTTCAAAACCATTTCTATTATTAAAGGTCAGTCGTTTTGGGTTCATTTCACGCTATTTTTTCAAAGGTTCTACTTTGATATTTTCCAGGTTTATCTCTGAAAGTAACTCTAATTCTCCAGCTTCGTAAAGGTCTTGCATCTTTTCTACAGGCACAGATTCATTATGAGGCTTGAGATTCAAATAATTTTGGAACCGTATTCCGCCTACTTCCTGCACGGCACTTACTTCTCTCATTCTTACTCCGCCACCATCCGTATGATAGCTATAAGCTATAAAATCCACCATGGAATCTTCGGTGCCAATCCAATATAAAAACTCATCATCGAAGTCCTCTCCTCCCCCTTCTTCGGCAAAGGTCACCTTGATCAAATTGTATTTTTCCCCATTGATTTCCGTCACCCCCAGAGACTTTTTGAAAACCGAAGGATCATTCAGTCCATACGGAAGGAAAGCAAAATAGGCCACGGAATTCACTGAGCGGGAATACTTACCTATCCATTCTTCAGAAAGCGTGTCGATTTTTGTCCCATTTACGGATCGTACGAAACCATCATTATTAAGTAAATCTTTAACATTGCCAGTCGAGTCTGAAAACTCCCGGATGTACTCAAAGCGATCAGGTGTTTTAAAAATGGTGTAATGGATATCCCTGAAATCAAACTCAATTTTAGAACCTGCAAAAGCATTACCACCATGTGCTTCTATGGCACTGTCCACGATTTTCTCAGCTTCAGTCCGCGAATTGCATGAAGTAAAAACAGCTAATGCACAAAAAAAAGAGCGGAGGTATAGCAATTTCATATTTATTAGTTTCATATAAGGCACGACTTACTTATTCAAAAGTTACCTGATAGTCGGAATATAAATACTCCGCTTGTAAAAACTGGGCATTTCCAGTTCCGCCTATTTTATAATTTTTCTGTTCCTTGGCTAAAGCAAGACCCGATGTGTCATCATATGAAATGGTTTCGATCAAATTGTTTTGCCCTTTGGAGTACAGTTCAAAGGCTACAACCTTAGATGAATTCGGATCAAAATAGATCCAGTTACTCCCTGTATGCGGCTCATAATCCACTCGGACCGATTCGACAGTTTCACCATTTTCAAGTATCTTTCGGCCTTGGTAGGTCAAGTTTGCATTCTCATCCATCAGCATCCATGGTTGTGCAAAAGCAAAGAAAGCAACATCAATTTCAGCTCTTTTCGCTTTCAAAAAGCCTTCATTCTGAATTGGATTCCCTCCCATTTGATAGCTCGTCTTACTTCCGTTGAAATTGACAATATGAGAAATACTATCCTTGGTCCATGTCAGTTTGGCTTCGAAATAGGGTTTCAGTCTGAACTCTACCCATTGTTTTGACTCGCTTTCTATTGCTCCGTTTTCATTTAGTATGCGTGTCAATTTCTTGAATTTGATAGTCGCAACATCCTCCCATTTTTGAGAAAGCTGGTGTGCATCAATGGACTTTTCGATCAATTGCAGAGCCTGCTTTTCTGGACTGGGAGTGCAGGAGAAAACCAGAAGTGATAAAGCGAAAATCAGAGGCAATCTATAATTCATGGGCATGTAAAATTGATTTAGGGACTTTGCTGAAATAATCCCAACAAACTGCCAAGAGAAGGAATGTGTATTCGATGAAAAGGAAAACTGGGCGTTCTTGGTAGTTGGGATCACCATACGCTTGGTACGAAAATACTACTGCAAAAGTCCAAATTAAGAAGGCTTTTTTATCCGTAAATAAACTTAAGCCAAAAGCTGGGACCAAATACCAAGGATGAACAACAGGCTGCAAAATCAGGTAAAACAAATAGATCAGAATCCAGAGGTCTATGAGTTGCAGAAGATTTTCTGGCTTTCTTTTCCAGGAAAAATATAGAATCCCGACCAATGTAACCCCACTTAAAACCGGCGTGATTTCTCCGATCATATTGTAGCCCTTCACCCAAAACCCAACTTCCCTAAGCAGGTAATAGACCGATGCATTGAATTCAAATTTTCCTTGGTAGAGTTTCAGGCTTTGAAAGAAATGAACCCAAGAATAATCTATTAAAAGCCATCCAAAACTTAGGATGACAGCAATGGCCGAACCTGTCCAGAAAGTGATGGACTTTCTGGTTTTTATAAATGCAAAGAAAGTTGGCACCAGCATTAGTGGTAGCAGTTTTATCCCTACGGAAAATCCCCAAAATCCTCCCGAAAGTAAATTTCTATTCTTGCTAAAGGCATACAAACTGCCAAGTAAAAAGAGTAGGACAAGACCTTCAAAATGAAGATTCCCTGTAATCTCCATGATCACCAAGGGATTCAGCCAGTAGAGAATCAGTCTTTTTTCTGGGAGCTGAAAATGGTCAAAAAGCTTCAGTAGCAACACGAATAACCCTATTTCCCCTAGGATTAAAATCACCCTCAACACCAAAACACCCTGCTGCAAGCTAAAATCCCCTACCCTAGCAGTGATGAAAAAAATCCCCTGATTCAAGGGAGGGTAAACTGAGAAATAAGATGGGGAATTCATCAATTCATAAAGATTCTCAAGATAGGGATTTGCCATTTCGGGATGATCCTTAAGCCATTGGGCAGGGGTTTCAGAATAAGGATTCTCGCTCATTTTCAGCAATTCCCCATCCCAGAGAAACCGTGGGTAATCGTCCGACCATTTTGGGATAGCAACTAAAAGTGAAAGTCGAATAAACAACCCCAAGATAAAAATCCATCCCCATTTTGGTGCTTTATCCAAAAAATAAACAGCCAACATTCCTGCAAAAAGCATTGAAAATAAAGCCAGGGTCAACCAAAACTCCTCTCTCGGCACAAAATAAGCCATGATAAAAAACCCAGCCCCCATCAACAAACAGACCGAGGCAATCAGGAACTTGTGAAACTCCTTGCTCAAAGTCCTAAGTTTTTCCGGATGGATTCATCCTGAAGCCCATTTCTTTTCCAATAATCCAGCATTTCTACGTTGGTGCGGACTGCAGAAGTCATTTCTGCCGTGCCATCTTCTTTGGTTTGAATTTCTTGCCAATACATGATTTCATATGGAAATTCATCCATATATCTGATCGTGAATTTCCTACCTATCTCCTTGTAATCAACTTCCACTTCAGCTAGATTGGATCCTGTTTTACGTTTGGTGATGTTGGCACTTTCTGAGCCCAGTGAATGATGTGTAAAGCGGTTATAAATCAAACTTGGAATTAATTTTAAGTGACCGGTCGGAACTAGATCGGGATTAAGCCTGATCAAATTGAAAATCTCGTCTTCAGCCATGGCGCTTATGGACAATTCCTGATCGCCTTCCGACTCAAAATACGAGAATAATTTCACTAGATATTTATTGTTTCTTGAATTCATCTGTACAAAAGACTGTCCGCACCATTCCGCCACAGAGGCAGTGATTTTCGGTGAATTCAGGTCATCATAGACCGGAGTGAATACCGAAAGCAT
>CBFGUY010000269.1:0-4658 GCA_965651895.1 uncultured Algoriphagus sp.
TTTTGAAGATGCTTTACAAAATTGCGCTGCACAGAATCAAGGAGACATTCCAATCCTTTTAACTAGAAATATAAAGGATTATAAAAAAAGTGAACTGGCAGTACTATCTCCAGAAATGTATCTTAAAAAGTAATTCAACCCTATAAGGTGAATTTGCTGGTCCAAAGGTTTTCACTTTTAATCATGAATCTTTCCAAAGTTGCTTTAGGAAGGAAGCATCTAACTAGCACATAGGCCATCTAGCCAACATATATAAATATCAACTCCAAATTCAGTAAAGCAGAATCCCAAAATCACGAGCTATTTCAAGCCAAATGAACTGGTGATATCTGTGCAGGCATCCTCCGAAAATATTTCCTATGCAGAGTTTCTCTGTTTTTTGAGAGAAGAAAACCAAATATAAATTGAATGTTCAGACATCAAGGCAAAAGCAGAACTGTAAAGCATAATCTTCAAATCGCCACTATTTTATCATTTGTAGCGGGGATTGTAAACGTTAGTGGATTTTTGGCCTTTTCCCAATTAACCACGAATGTGACTGGACATTTTGCGCTATTTATTAACGATGTTGCCAACTTTGATTTTTGGAAAGGAACAATCTATTTCCTTTATATTATCTCTTTTCTCTTTGGTTCATTTTTGTCAAGTATTATAATTGAGACGTTCAAGGAAAATGAGAAACTAAATATCTATGTGCTGCCCACCCTAATAGAATCTGTGGTTTTGCTTTCAATCCCGTTCTTAAGTTATACTTTAGAGATAAATCATACTGACTTAATTGTCTGCCTAATGCTTTTTGCAATGGGATTGCAAAACTCTTTTGTGACAAAAATATCTAATGCTGTTGTAAGAACAACTCACCTTACAGGACTCTTCACAGATTTAGGGATTGATATTTCCCATTTGTTTTTCTCAAAATCATATCCTGACAGAGCACTATTAACAGCTAATATTAAACTTCGGATTTATATTATTTTATTTTTTTTCGCAGGTGGAATAATAGGAGGATTTCTATATTCCAAAGTTGATTTAAAATTAAACACCCTGATAGTTGGAGCTTTTATTTTGGCGATAAGTTTATTTTACGATGATCTTCGATATAGATTAATAGTAGCTAATAGAAAACATAAACAAAGAAAAAAAACCACAAAGAACTCGAATGAACAGAATCTAAGAATTAGAACATCAAAGTTTTTGGGAAACCCTCCACAAGATTAACAGAGCACTCAGAATCTCCCAGATCCTGCAAAAACCCCAAAATATCCCTTAGATTAGCACGCCTTAACCAAAACCAAACCTATGGACACCTCACATAAAACCTCATTCCAGTTTATCAGCGAACCTTCAGATATCAATTTTGGCGGAAAAGTTCATGGAGGTGTCGTGATGAAGTGGATAGACCAGGCAGCTTACACCTGCGCGAGAACCTGGTCTGAAAGCTATTGTGTAACCGTCTATGTTGGCGGTATCCGATTCTACAAACCCATCAATATCGGCGAGGTGATCAAGGTGGATTCCCAGGTGATCTACACGGGAAGTTCTAGCATTCACATCATGGTAGAGGTCTATTCACGGGATTTTTCCCAGCAGGAATTTGAGAAAAAGACACACTGTATTATAATTTTTGTATCAGTAGATGAGAATGGTTCTCCCAAAAAGGTAAAACCTTGGGTTCCCCAAACCGATCAGGAGAAAAAACTGGAAGAATACGCCACTAAACTAAAAGCGCTCAGAGAGGACATTCATAACGAAATGAAGCCTTTCTTTAATGAGTAGTTTTGGAGTCAAAAGTGAGAAGGAGTAAAAGATCTAACTTTCCCAAAGTTTTGAACTTTGGGAAAGTTTTATCCATAAAGCACAATTAGTCCCAGCTTCTGGAGAAGCAGGAAAACTACAAGCTTTGCGATTAATTTTGCATATTATACATTTGCGCTCTCCACGAAAAACTCTGTGGTTTAAAAAGCCCCTATTTACTCTCAAGATCACCCTTCACCTCCAAACTATTTCCCTCTTTGATTTTTTGAAGAAATAAATCCTCCACATAGAACTGCCAGTCCGAAAACTTGATTGCCTGATTGGCTAAATGAACGTGATGATCCTGATCTAGAATGTAATCCTCTGGCTTGTTCAGTACCCTGGTTTTGCCATAGATTTTTTCAAGTTCTGCCAACTGTATCTCCCATTCATTTTCTAGGTTCAGCAGTTTTTCTTTAGCAGCCTCTCTTTCCTCATCCGTTTTTGCCAGATCCCAATCTGCCAACAGCAATAAGGATTTATTAGAAAATTGAACGACTTTAGCCACTTGCTCATAGACTTCTAGCGTATAGGTATTTCGAAGAGCTGTTTTTTTGGATTCAGAGATCTTATATAAAACCGAATCTATCACTTGTTGGCTTTCTTTCGCTTTGGCTAATTTTCCCTTATTTCTTTCCGTCCATTCTCCTGGAGCATTTGCCTCCGGCAAAGCCAGAACTGCATCCTGTATTGGGTTATCCATTCCTTTCAGTCTATTTCTATCACTTGACCCGAGCAAGGAATTTTTCCAAAAAGCTACAGGAGCTTCCAGGTCATTGATAAAGGCAAAGTCCTCTGCAACCAATTCAGAACCGAAAGTACGCTGTCTATAGGCTGCATGAAGCTCATCAGAAGTCCGCTTTTTACCCGCCCATGTGTATTCCGAGAAAATTGCAATCCCCCTGCCGTATAATTCAAAATGCGGGGAATCATCATCCCAAAGTGTCAATAACAATCCATCAGCCTTATTGTCGATGGAGATCAATGCAAAATCTCGAATATTTGCCGTATTACTCTCTTCAAGCGGCATCAGGTTCCAGCGTGTTTGACCTGCTGTAGCTCCCATCACTTTGAACCCATGATCAGAAAACCACTGCATTGCACGATTATTCCCTATAGACTCAGGCATATCATAGTTCCAACGCATATACACGCAATTCTTTGGAAACATGTCCACATACTTGTTCAGGTTTGGTTCATTCACAGTCCAGATACTATCCACCTGGGCTTCTGATAGATTTCTGTTGAAAATGGATCCATACACCCCGGCATTTTTCAATGGCATATCGTCCCAAAAAATCGGGGTTAATCCTTTTTGGTCCGCATACTCACTTACTCTATTTAACCAAATCAACTGTAATTCCAAAGCGGATTTACCGCTTCCCCTTCCTGTAGTATGCACTTCATCCCCACCTACATGCAGGTACTGCGCATAAGGAAAAGCCGCCAGTGCATCAGCGTACAAATCAAATTGCACCTCATAGGTTCGCTCATCAAGCGGATTGAAAGCCCAATCGCTTTCCGGATCATCACGCAGATCCTTGTACTCATCATGTTTCAAAATAAAGGACGCATGTCCCAACCCCTGCACCAATGGCGATATCACAATATTCCTAGCCATGGCATACTCGCTAAGTTTTTTCCATTCTTGGATAGACCAAGCGTCTGAAGACCCAACTTTTTTCTGCCTTTGGAAAGCCAGTTTATCTTCTATTTCCAAGATAACCCCATTGATTTTCATCTCTGCCAAGCGATCCATCAGCTGATAGTAATATTCTTTCTTTTCCAAGTGGTGCTTGACATCCAGATGCACCGCCCGATACATCAATGCCGGCTCATCTTTGATAGAGACCAATGGCAAAGCCGCATCCTGATCCAGCGCATCCTGGACTAATTGCCCCAGCGTCATCAGGCCGTACCAAAGACCTTCTTTCGCAGCCGCCGTAATAGTGATTTGCGCTTTGGAAATATCAAGGGTATAAGCCTCACCCTTTAGCCCAGAACTCTCATCTAAGTTGAAGATCAACGATTTATTACCCCCATCTTTCAGTGATTTTCCTGAGACAAAATCAGTTTTTGCCTGATCTGCCAATTTTCCGATGTCAGAGACAGGCAAGTCAGAAATCCCCGAAATCTCCATAGATGAAGGACTGGGTAAAATTTTGAAGTCGCCTTCCCTCTTGGGAGAAGAATTACAGGAAGAATGCGACAGTAAGATTAGCAGCAGATAGACTATTGAAAATAAGCGCATGCAAAGAGGTTAACTGGGTTACACAATGATGAATTGGCTAAAATACCAAATATTCGAAGCCTTTAGAACCACTCAACAAACAATTAGCAAGCTATTCCAGCTTTAGACTTAATTATTCCCTTTTTTTCCCTATTTTTTCGATTGAAGGCAAATAAGCTTCTTGCTTTCAAACATTATTCTCAAACCCAACCTAACCCAAAATGCTTACACTTTTGATTATCCTTTTTGCTTTGGCATTGATTCTTGTTGCCATAGTGAAATTCGACATCCATCCATTTCTCGCACTTTTTTGTGGAGCCATACTTTATGGCCTACTATCCGGAATGTCCGGAGAGTTGATCTTAAAGTCCATTTCAGAAGGATTTGGCGGAGTATTGGGAAGTATTGGATTATTGATACTCCTAGGTGTGATGATGGGGACTTTTCTCGAAAAGACAGGTGGGGCAATAGTCATTGCGGAGAAGATCTTGTCATGGATCGGCGAGAAATCGGTGACCCTGGCCATGATGATTTCAGGATATATCCTATCCATTCCAGTATTTGGGGATAGTACCTTTATCATGATGAACCCCATCAGCAAGTCACTCTCCCTCAAAGGAAAAGTCCCCTATGC
>CBFGUY010000270.1:0-4604 GCA_965651895.1 uncultured Algoriphagus sp.
AGCTCACCGAAATTTATGCTTAATAGGGGCTTTTCGGGATAAATTGTTTCTGTTTTTGGAATAAATACAAAGTCAGCCGCTTCTTGCTCCAGTTTGGCCAAATCCTCCTTTATTGTAATCGGATAATTGTCAAAATCTTCCTGATTATTGAATTGGGTAGGGTTGACAAAGATCGAAACGACCACTATATCAGTATCTGATTTAGCTTGCCGGACCAGGTCGAGATGCCCCTCATGAAGCGCGCCCATGGTGGGTACCAGTCCTATGGTTTTGTTGCTTTTGAGTGAATCAAGCCAGTATTTGTTCCAATCGGCTCCAGTATGGACTACTTGCACAGGAGAGGGTTTAGCATGGGTAAATTGAGGCAAATGTATATTAATATTCAAGAAATCAAGGCTTTTTAGGCTTTTTTTATTATCTTTGCGCAGTTGTTTTTTCACCTTCAACTTAAAATCCAATAAGCATGTCCAAATTACGTATTCTCTACGTTGCCAGTGAAATCAACCCTTTTCTCCAAACATCAGAAGTCGCCAATTTCTTAAGATCCCTTCCCCAAGCTATGCAAGAGCGTGGAATGGAGATCAGAATATTGGTGCCTAGATTCGGCCTGATCAACGAGCGAAAAAACAGACTTCACGAGGTAGTGAGATTGTCAGGAATAAATATAGCAGTAGGAGAAGAGGAGAAGCCATTGGTGATTAAAGTAGCATCCATCCCGAACGCAAAACTTCAGGTATATTTCATTGACAATGAAGATTATTTCCAGCGTAAGCATGTATTCCATGATAAGCAGCAGAAATTCTACGAGGACAACGATGAGCGTGCTATTTTCTTCTGCAAAGGAGTGATCGAAACCGTGAAAAAACTAGGTTGGGCGCCCGACATTGTGCATTGCAACGACTGGATGACGAGCCTTATTCCTATGTATCTAAAGACTACTTATAAAAGCGAGCCTTTATTTAAGGATACGAAGTCTGTTTTTGCGATCTATAACAACGGATTTTCTCATACCTTTGGCGATGATTTGTTAAACAAGGTTAAGATGGTGGATATAGATGACGCTATTTTAGCACCTTTGAAGAGCAAAGATTTTACAGGATTTATCAAGATGGGCATGGAGTACGCCGACTTGGTGGTCAAAGGCGGTGAAGTTTCCGCAGAATTAAACCAACTAATCGAGGATTTCTCAAAAGACAAGAAGTTTGACATCAGCATTGAAGCAGAATCAGAAGCACAAGCTCACGAAGAGCTATTCGATATTTACACGAATCTCGCCGGTTAAGCCGGCCCTTTGGGCCATCGTGGCTCTATTCTTTATCAGTTCTTGTAGTGACCCTGCCACAGTAGGCATAGAGCTAGCTCCCGGAAACAACCAGATTGGGGTGGTTTTCGAAGAGTTTGAGCTTCCAGCCCAGGTGATCTTATTAGATTCTTTCAATACCACCAATCAAAATACTTTGGTAGTAGGAGAAGAAGTTGATCCTTTTTTCGGAAAGACTTCGGCTACAGGCTATTCTAGGATGTTTATTTCTTCAGGCACAGCCCTTCCAGAAACTGAAGCTATACTGGACTCCGTACATTTCAGCCTTAACATCGTAAATGTGGACGGGGTGAACCTGGATGCTCCAAAGTATTACTCCATTCACAAGCTGACAGAGCCTATATTGGATACCCTGTATTACAATTTCGATGAGCTGTCCTATGAATCCAGTCCGTTTTCATCCGGTGAAATAGTTTTTGGTGAAGAAACTGATACACTGGCCACATTCCAGGTAGAGGAAGAGTTTGCAGCTGAGATCTTTAGCAAGATGAAGGAGGGGACTGTCTTCAATGACCTTTTCTCCTTTAGGGATTATTTCCCGGGTATAGCTGTAAAAGCAAGAGAGGGAGACGATACCTCAATAGGTGTGGGTGTGGGTGCTTCTACAGCGCTCAAGGTATATTACCACAATGAGGGAGATACGGTGTCTAAATCTTACAATATCACTACGGCTTCATCCAGGAGATTTAGCGGGGTAAAAAGCGACAGAACCGGAACACCTACAGCCGAGGTCATAGAGCTTCAAAAACCTTACGACTTAGACCCGTCAGTCGGTATGAAATCAGGGGTGGGAATGATCATCAAATTGGACACCAGCCCCTTTGATGCGTTTTTGGATTCACTTGTCGGGGTCACTTTCAATCAGATAGTATTGGAAATCGGTGAACTGAAAGAACAGGCAGCTACGAAAAAAACACCGGCAAATATTACCATGTATTTTGCTGATTCAGATAATAAGATTTTACTTTCCAGTTCTGGAGATGGGCTAAGTGTGCAGGCAGACGGAAATCCTCAGGTAGCAATTGATAATAACGGAAATTTTATACCGATCACTGGGACTCCTCTAACTAGAGCACTTTTGCAATACAATCCTGAAATCAGAACCTATGGCCAGCTAATCACCTCACATGTCAATGCCATCTACAGAGGGCAGCTGACAAGAAAAGACTGGTTGTTATATGGTGCGGATAATTCAAGGACTCTGAGACAACTGGTCGTTGATAAAAATAAAATCAAAGTAAAAGTAATTTACTCCAGATCGAGGTAGTATAAGCGGTTTGAAGAAAGATATGCTAATCCACTTCTTGATTTTCAGGAAGTGGATTATTTTTTTTGGCACGAAAGCTGTTTCTTTGCCGAAGTTCAAATTTACATTGAGAATTTTTATTTATGTGTGGAATCGTAGCATATGTAGGACAGCAAGAAGCTTTACCTATTATAATCAAAGGTCTTAGAAGGTTAGAATACCGGGGTTATGACAGTGCCGGTGTGGCATTGTTGGATACTAATGGTCTGAGTATTTATAAAAAGAAGGGAAAAGTATCCGAATTGGAAAAGCATCTAGAGACTTCACCTGATCTGAAAGCCACCATAGGAATAGGCCATACCCGATGGGCGACCCATGGAGAACCAAATGATGCCAACGCCCACCCTCACTACTCATCTTCGGAAAAAATAGCGATGATCCACAATGGGATCATAGAAAACTATGAAGTACTGAAGAAGGATCTTCAACAGAAAGGTTACACCTTCCAGTCCGATACAGACACAGAAGTCTTTATCAAATTTATTGAAGACATTCAACTGAACAACCATTGCAGTCTGGAAGAAGCACTTAGACTTGCCCTGCACAAAGTCGTAGGTGCCTATGCCATAGTCATAATCAATAAAGAGGAACCCGACACGCTGATAGCTGCGAGAAAGGGATCCCCTTTGGTCATAGGTGTGGGAGAAGATGAGTATTACCTGGCTTCGGACGCCACTCCGCTAATCGAATACACCAACAAGGTGGTTTATCTGGATGATTTTGAAATAGCCGTAATACGAAACAACCGTCTGCAGATCAAGACAATTGAGAATGTAGAGACTAATCCTTACATCAACCAACTGGAAATGGAATTGGAAGCCATAGAAAAAGGCGGATATGACCATTTCATGATGAAGGAGATTTATGAGCAGCCTAAATCTATTGCTGACTGTCTGAGAGGGCGATTGGAGGCCAAATCCGGCAGATTGGTGCTCGGAGGCTTGCGTGATTATATGAATAAGTTCCAAAATGCGGAAAGGATTATTATCACGGCTTGTGGTACTTCCTGGCATGCCGGATTAGTTGCCGAGTATCTATTCGAAGAATTTGCTCGCGTGCCTGTAGAGGTAGAATATGCCTCAGAATTCCGGTATAGAAATCCTGTGGTAGGAGAAAAGGATTTTATCATCGCAATTTCCCAATCAGGTGAGACTGCTGATACTTTGGCTGCTATTGAGCTTGCCAAATCAAAAGGGGCTACAATTTTCGGTGTGTGCAATGTTGTCGGGTCATCGATTCCAAGAGTTACTCACGCTGGTTCCTATACCCACGCAGGCCCTGAAATAGGCGTAGCTTCTACCAAAGCATTTACTGCCCAGATTTCAGTCCTTGCTATGATGGCCTTGAAGCTAGGATACCAAAGAGGCACTTTACCGGAAAGCAAATATGTGCAGCTTCTACATGAACTGGAAGCGATTCCGGGTAAAGTGGAAAAGGCATTGAGGTCCAATGATACCGTAAAGTTTATTGCTGAAGAATACAAAGATGTGAGAAATGCCCTATACCTGGGTAGAGGCTATAATTTTCCTGTAGCCCTAGAAGGGGCATTGAAGCTAAAGGAAATTTCCTATATACATGCAGAAGGATATCCGGCAGCGGAAATGAAGCATGGCCCTATAGCCTTAATAGATGAGGAAATGCCGGTTTTCTTCATTGCTACCAAGGATAGTTCCTACGAGAAAGTAGTAAGTAATATACAGGAAGTGAAGGCTAGAAAAGGTAAAGTTATCGCTGTAGTAACTGAGGGCGATACCCAGGTGAAAGCGATTGCAGATCATGTAATCGAGATCCCAGAAACCCATGAGGCCTTTGCACCGCTTGTGGCTGTGGTTCCACTCCAATTACTTTCCTACCATATCGCTGTATTGCGTGGTTGTAACGTAGATCAGCCAAGGAATCTGGCTAAATCTGTGACGGTAGAATAAACTACAAAGAGGCTGTCTCATAACTCATAATTGTCACATTGAGCGCCCGCCT
>CBFGUY010000271.1:0-4576 GCA_965651895.1 uncultured Algoriphagus sp.
CCATCTTTAGTAAAGTAAGTTACTGGAAGCTTATCCAGTTCTGATATCTCTGCTTCAGCGATTAGATTGAAGTCCTTATTAAAAACACTTAAAAAAGTATCCGATCCAGTCGATACATAATCTCCGTAACCATTGAGTTCTTCCCCAAAATACATTCTTTCTGAAAACCTGAAAAAACGTTCATTTTTCTCATCCCAAAAAAAAGATTTGTAATTAAGGTCTTCCTCATTTTTTTTAATAATTTCCTTCAATTGACCAGAGGTTCTTTCAACTTCTTTTGGAGGCACATAACTCTTCTTATCGGCCAATAAATGGGTATTCCAGCTTTTTGTATAAAGACTGTCTTTTTCCAAATCAAAAATCAGCACTTCATTGAAGGCAGTATTACTAATAACAATTTGCCCATTCACACTTATAGTTTTGGCACTTGGCCCATAGCTTCCAGCTGGGGTTCCTTCATACAATAGATTAACATTGAACTCATTTAGTTTCTCTAATTCTGGCAACTCTATCTTTTCAAAAGTTTGATCTTTCAAATCAAAATCAAGTATCAGGCGAGATCCACTCTCCCAATGAAAAACAAATGCAATAAGCCTATCTGAATTATTTTCAACTTGAAAAAATGCTCCTGCAGAGTATTCATCAGTACCAAGGAATTTAGGAGCGACTTTATCCAGTGCCAAATCCCTGACTAAATGTCCATTTTGATCAAAAACTTTGTACATAAAATAATCCCAGAAAAGTACATTTCCATCCGACAAAAGAGAGAAGTGTGAAACATAGTTACCCAAGTTAAGTACGCCATTGGGACCTTCTTTTTCGAATTGAACCTTCTCTAAAAGTCTAAGCTCATCTAAATCAATCTTCTCCGTAGTAAAATCTTGTCTATTAAAATTGACCAGATAGCTTTTATCATTGGATAGACCAGAATAATAAAGTTGATCCTGTAAATAAAGAAACTCATCACCTGAATCTACTAGCACAGTGTCTAAGGAAACTCTGATTTGACCCGAAACAGCTTGTTTTTTTTCTTCTTTGGAGGCACAGGAACTAACAGCTAAAAATAACGCTGCAGCAATTAACAATCTCATAAAATACTATATTAGAATTCAATTAAAACCTTTAGAACTAAAAGGTAATTGATACCCTTATAAAAAATGGATATACGATGTTACAAAAAGTTAAATCCTAAAAATCTACAATATACCCTTCTCAGGATGCTTTCCAGTCACAGTCCTGCCAAACACTTTCAGTTCTTCGATCTGGGCATCCATATTGCCATCGGGATAGACGACCGGGCCGATTCCTGCTTCTTTTTTCTTGTAGTCCAGATACCCTACTATAATCGGGACATTTGCCCCAAGCGCAATATGATAGAATCCTGATTTCCACTTTTTCACCTGGCTTCTAGTACCTTCAGGTGTTACCATAATCACCAGTTCATCACGTTCTTTAAGCATGGATACCATGGATTCTGTATAGGTTTGCTTCCTGCCTCCTGGCACCCGCTTTCTGTCTATGGAGATAGCTCCCAGTCCCCTCAGCAACCACCCTAAAGGCCCCACCATTACTTCCTTTTTTATGGTAAACCTCACGGGGATATCCATCAGGAAAAAAGCGGAGCGCGCATAGAGTATATCCCAGTTGGAAGTATGGGGAATAGCTATAAGGACAGCCTTCTTCACTCCTTCAGGCCATTGGTTGTTCAAAGACCAACCTGAAACCCAAAACACTATACGGGACAAAAACTTCATCATGCTTTTTTAGATTTAGAACCTTTCACTGCCAATTCCAAAATTGAGGGATTGTTTTCAATATATTTCATCGTATGGTCATAACCAACAGCGAATAACTCAGGAGCTTTTTTAATATCAAAAACCCCATATCGCCCTAGGCCTGGTGGTTCTATAAAAAAATCGCATTTGGATTTACGGCTATAGACGTTATAATTCATGGACATAATCACCGATCGTTCTATCAGCTTTTTCATATTGCTGATATTGGCTTCTTCTGGCAGCTGGTTACAGTTCACACCGATGACATAATCGCAGATCCCGTCAAGCGGTTCCACTGGAAGGTTGTTCAGAACACCTCCATCCACCAAATATCTTTTTCCTATAATGATAGGATCAAACATACCGGGAATACAGGACGAGGCCATAATAGGCCTGATCAACTCCCCTTCTGAATAGTACCTGACTTTTCCTTTTTTGATATCAGTAGCCGCCACTGTCAACGGAATTTTCAGCTTCCCAAAATCATCGTGATCTAGGTAAAGCTTGAAAAGTGTCCCCACAGAATCCATTTTAAGAAATCCCGTCCAGGAAACAGCAGGTCGCAGAAACTTGAAGTAGTTTGTGGCTTCTATGATTTTGAGTATCTCGTCGGGTGTATATCCCTGACAAAACATAGCCCCGGCAATAGCACCAGCTGAGGTACCTGAAACTTCTGTGGGGAATATACCTGACTCGGTGAGGGCTTTTAAGACTCCCAAATGTGATATTCCACGTACTCCTCCCCCAGAAAGTGCAATTCCGATTTTCAGTTTAGATTTCATCTAGTCTGAATGTTTGATCCAAACGTACGCCTTTGTCAGTCATTTTCACAGTACAGCATTCATTCACTGGATCATGCTCCAGGAATAGAACATATTCTTCCCGGGCAGCCTCTTCCAGAAACTTGGCTTTTTCGTCCATGGTAAGCAGAGGGCGGGTATCATACCCCATCACGTATGGCAGGGGGATGTGTCCTACCGATGGCAACAGATCAGCTACAAACACCACTGTCTTTCCTTTGTATTGAATCTTCGGAAGCATCTGCTTATCCGTATGCCCATCCACGGTGATGAAGTCAAACCCCGGAAGGAATGTCTTCTGGGAAAGATCCAAAAAGTCCAGCTGACCTAACTCTTGCATGGGTAGGATGTTATCCTCAAGAAAAGATGCTTTTTCTCTAGGATTAGGCACAGTGGCCCATTGCCAATGGTCTTTATTGGACCAGTAGGTAGCTCTGGGAAAAGTCATCTCATACTGACCGTGGGAACCATATTTCACTCCACCTCCACAGTGATCAAAATGCAAATGCGTGAGAAAATTATCAGTAATCTGATGGGCACTTATGCCCAGCTGTCTAAGAGACTTATCCAATGAATCTTCTCCATGCAGGTAATAGTGGGAGAAAAACTTAGCGTCTTGCTTATCCCCAATACCATTATCGATTAAGACCACTCTGTTTCCTTCTACCGCCAATAAGGACCTCATCGCCCAAGTACATAGATTATTCTCATCAGCCTGATTAGTCCGTGACCAAAGGGTTTTAGGCACGACACCAAACATGGCACCTCCGTCCAACTTGAAAAACCCGGTGTTGACTACGTATAATTCCATGATATGAAAGAAAAATCCCGGACTTTGTAAGAAATCCGGGGTTAAAATAATTTATTCGACTACCACACCCATCGAGCAAAACTTGTCGATGCGTTGGTCTATTCTTTTTTCAGGTTTGATTTTATCCAGCTCTTTCAGTGCCTGCAGTATAGCATCTTTTAGGGTGATTGCCATCTTCTTCATGTCGCGATGGGCACCTCCAAGTGGCTCAGGGATGATACCATCTACCAGGCCATTGCCTTGCATATCTTTTGCTGTCAGTTTCAAAGCCTCAGCGGCTTGTTCCTTGTAGTCCCAGCTTCTCCAGAGAATGGTAGAGCAGTTTTCAGGGGAAATCACAGAATACCAGGAATTTTCCAACATCAATACCCGGTCCCCTATAGCTATGCCTAAAGCTCCTCCTGATGCGCCTTCACCGATAATGATACAGATCACAGGTACCTTCAGCATAAACATCTCTTTGATATTGCGGGCAATAGCTTCACCCTGTCCTCTTTCTTCAGCTTCCAAGCCTGGAAATGCCCCCGGGGTATCAATCAGCGTCACGATAGGCTTACCAAACTTCTCTGCCATTTTCATCAGGCGGAGTGCTTTTCTATAGCCTTCAGGATTTGCCATCCCAAAGTTCCGCATCTGTCGCTGCTTGGTGTTTCGGCCCTTTTGCTGACCGATGAACATCACAGAACGGCCATCCAGATCTCCCAGACCGCCCACCATTGCTTTGTCATCTGCCACATTTCTGTCTCCATGTAGTTCGATGAAATCATTGGTCATTTCATAGATATAGTCCAGTGCATAAGGTCTATCGGCATGCCGGGAAAGCTGTACCCGCTGCCAGCGAGTAAGATTCTGAAAAGTTTCTTTCTTCAAAGCAAGAATTTTATCTTCAAGGGATTCAATATCTGAGCTTAAATCGATATCTCTGCCGGTAGCCAACTCCTTCATTTCCTGAAGTTTCTGTTCTAAATCAGCTATAGGTTTTTCGAATTCTAATACCATTTTGGTGATTTTTGGGAAAAACAAAGATAAGCATATACCCGTGGGAATTAAAATTTTTAACGAATAGCATAAGCTAAATCAATCATAAAAAAAGAAATCCCCATAAAAACAAAAAGTCCCGAATTTCTTCGGGACTTGATGCGGAATGGACGGGACTCGAACCCGCGACCTCCTGCGTGACAGGCAGGCAT
>CBFGUY010000272.1:0-4575 GCA_965651895.1 uncultured Algoriphagus sp.
GTACCGATAGCGTTGATCCCCATGTGCCCAAGTGTGGAGTTTCGGATGGTGGCATTTGCCACGCCCATATGTGCATCAAAGCGGGAAAAGGTACACTTATCGAAAAGCAGATTTTTGCTGAAATTGGATCCCATGATGCCCCAGAAGGTATGGTCATCGATGTCGTTGGTTTGCTTGCAGTTGATAAAGGATACGTTTAAAGCTTTGTTCACAATAATATCATAGGATCCCATGGAAACAGTGGTTCCTGCTCTGCCGATGGTTTGATAGGTTTTATGCCCCGTTAAGGTAGTGTTCTGTACGGTTACGTTTGTACAGTTACTGATATTTAGGAATCCATTGTATGGAGCTCCCTGATCTCCTTCGCCAGTAATTCTATGTTCTAACCCATCAATTACCACATTGGATCTCTGTATAGAAATGTTTCTACTGTAATAGTTGTACTGGGATTCTTCCTGGTTGGCAATCGTGGTAAAGCGACCAGCTGTGATCTTCAGTGTTTCATCATCAATAGGAAGTATGGTCATCTCAGAGATCTGATCAAAATCCCAGATGATAGGCGTATTTGTATCCA
Organism: uncultured Algoriphagus sp.; assembly: GCA_965651895.1. Classification (GTDB taxonomy): domain Bacteria; phylum Bacteroidota; class Bacteroidia; order Cytophagales; family Cyclobacteriaceae; genus Algoriphagus. The sequence continues at coordinate 575 of CBFGUY010000272.1, forward strand.
CACTTCCATTTCTATCAATCAGAAAAATATCCGTCTGAGAAGCGCCGTTGTTCACGTTGGGGCCAAAACGAATGTATCTTTTCGTGTTTGAATCAGTGACAGTGATCAATGCCGGCCCTGGTAATTTCAAATCGACTTTCTCCTGATTTCTTTTCAGTGAACTTATTGTCTTCACCTTGTAGGGTTCCAGGCTGGAACTGACCAGGAAAACAGGCGCAGTCCGATTTTCAACCTCTGTATCATCAATGAGAAATGATGCTTCACCAAAATCAGTGTCCGTTTGGATAGTGGCGGTAAGCTCTTTTCCTCCAATGTAATAAGAGGCTCCCTTGTCAGCTTTTACTGGCAGTCCATGTTCATTGGCAAATTCGTGAGCTGCTACAATAGCCTCCATGTCATCTGTCTTGCCATCACCTTTGGCGCCAAAGTCACTGTACCTAACTGCTTCCGAATTGATCAATTTGGAGTTTGGTGTTGATGAAAAGACTTGGGTTTTTTCAGGATTTGTTGTGAAAATAAAATGCAGGATTAGGATGTGATAGATCATCTTGGGCTTAATAAATTAAATGCAATGAGGTCATTAAGATGCAATTAATTATGGGGATTTGAAACAGTACAAAGACATGGGTCGTCCGAAGAGTAATAAAATATAACAAAAGCCGAACTGCATACGATGATATTTCGTATTTTTGTTTATAATCTTTAAATATATGAAAGTCACTGCTTTAATTGAAGATGAATTGATCCAAGATGTGATGGAGGTCTCTGGAGCCAAAAACATTACTGAAGCGTTGAGGATAGCACTTCGGGACTATTTATCCCGAAAGAAATTACTTGAATTGGCTGATCAAATTGTCGCTGAACCAATAGCTTTCACGTATGGTGCTGACAAATTGAGAGAAACCAATCAGCAATGAAGCAGGTTCTTGTCGATACCTCAGTGTGGATAGAGTTTCTAAAAGGTAATCAGGATTTTTTCGCTCCGATGATTGATTTGATGGAGAAAGGCGAAATATATTCTTTGGAATTGATCTTTGCCGAGTTACTTCAAGGGGTAAAGAATACCAGAGAATTAAATTTGATCAAAGATTTCTATAGACAACTTCGGATTTTGGATCAGCCGGGATTGATTTTTGAGTCTGGAGATTTTTCTAGAAAAGCTGGATTAATCAACCGTGGAATTGGTCTGATCGATACGGTCATCATTCATTCAGCTGAAAGATTTGGGTTGGAGATTTGGACTTTGGATAAGAAAATTTTAAGCTTTTTAGGAGGTGCTGGAGTTTATCAGCCCTAGTCTTTTACGATCAACCTGCTTTAGATTTTCAAGTTATTTTCAGGAAGTATCTAGCTCGATGATCAGGCAGGTATCAACAGTGTTCTGAAAACATGACAAATGGGCTGGCTTAGGTTTTCTTTCTTTTCAGTTTTGCCCGGTCTTCGGCTTCTAGGAACCTAAACTGGCTGATGGCTGCAATCAACTCAAATGGTAAAGGTTGATCCAATGGAAATTGTATCGCTCCTTTGGAAGTAACATACGGCTCTAGCTCTTTTTTAAACTCACTTACTCCGCTATTGGTAGGATAGAAGCCGATATGTTTTTTCGCTGCCGCAAAATAAACCAATACCTCTGTGGTTTTGTATGCAGGCATACTGTAGCTGATGACTTCTTTGGCTTTGGGGATTGCTTTCAGAATTGTCGTGCGCATTTGCTCTAGCTTTTCCCTTACTTCAGGTGCAGACCAGCTAAGATATTCTTCTACGGAGGATGGTTTAGGGTTCATCATTTTAGAGTAGCTGGATTTTAGTAATTAGACTCAAGATGGAAAATGGAAAGATTCTAGATTCAAGACCCAAGAATCAAACTATCAGCTCAATCTAGTTTATCCGCAGCAGGAACCAACTGAGCACTCAAATCCGGATCTTCCATATCCTTATCCAATGGGAACATAGGACGTTTGATACGCTTATAACCTAATCTCTCTAGATCCTGATCTACCCCGCCCGGAGTCAAGGCCATGATCCAATCTGCACGCATATCATACAAATCAGGAACGAGGTAACCGATTTTCACCACTACTATATCTGCTTCCCGGGGGGTCAGTCCTAAGTCAGTGAAATCCCTTTCATTGTGGTAAGGCTTGCGCTTTTTGGTCACGATCACATGCACAGACCCTACTTTCACCACGACTTCCACCTCGGCAGCACCATCTCCTTCCTTGATTGCTTCTACAGTGCCTTTGAGCATTACAGGAGGAGCGAACCTATCATCAATTGCAGCTCCGGCTGTACCTTCTACTTTTCCGCCTACACCTGCGGCTAAGGCTTTTTCCACGAACTCAGGCCCAGGAATAGAAGCATATATCAATGTGGGGCTATTCTCTGATTTAAATTCAGGTCTTTTCAGGATTTCAGTCAGCGTCCAGGTCACATCTCCAGCTCCTCCGGCAGTTGGGTTATCACCCATGTCAGAAATCATAAATGGCTTTTTGTCTGAAGCAAGAGCCATATCCAAACTTTCTTTTAAGGATGCCACAGGGGCCACAAATTCAAATTCATTCCGTACGTCCCAGAAGCTTTGCGCCAACTCCTCAGCTGATTCCTTCACGGCTTTTTCATCATCGCCAGTCACCATCACTACGGCATGGTTTCTAGGTTCATCTGCCCATGCATAGCCAATCCAGATTGCGGCATCGATCACACCTTCCTTTTTGGTCATGGGATCTACTTTTGCATAGAGACTTTTGCCTGGATCAATTCTCGTACTGGTCTTTTCGCCAGGAAGCAAAATTGGGACAGGTATCCATGCCTTGTAATTAGGCTTTCCCTTTCCACTTTCGAGACGCTCCAGTAGATTTTCTACTGCTCTTTGTTTTGATTCTAGTGCATCCTCATGAGGTGCCATTCTGTAGCAGGTGATCAAATCGGTGTTTTCTGCAAGTCTCCATGACACATTTCCATGCAGATCCATGGAGGTAGAAATCAGCGTTTCAGACCCCACTACTTCCCGAACCCGAATGATAAAATCACCTTCAGGATCATCCAATCCGACCACACTCATCGCTCCATGGATATCAAAGAAAAGTCCATCGTAAGGCAGGTTTTCTTTCAGCATGTCCAGCGTTTTTCCCACCAATTCCTCATACGCCTCTCTTGTCACTATCCCACCTGGAATGGCATGGCCTCGAAGTGTTGGAAACCACTCGGCCCTGCCACGATTCTCAGATGTAGAATCCAAAAAAGGGTAATAATTGAAAATATCAGTGCCAACTCTGGTACGGAAAGCATCCACATCAGAAGTAGCAGGGGAAAAAGTGCTGGACTCTATGGCTAGGCCAGCAATGGCTATCCGGGGAAGTGGCCGTGATTCTTCTTTTGAAGAACAGGAAAATAAAACTGAAAGGAAGGAAAGAAGGGTAATTAGATTTCTCATAGTATTGAGGAATTGTGATAAAATAAACACAGCTCTCAATTTAACCCATCAACTCCATACATTCATAATTTTTTTTAAGAATGGTGTTGTTGTAAGTCTAGAATTTATCAAAAGAGAGTTTATTCATTCTGGCGCCGATTTGCTAACACCTGCGTGGTATGAGCGAATCTATCCAGCCAGCCACGGTGATCTTTCCTGATGAAGGTCACCATGACGGTTCCGAAAAACCAGATCGCCAAGAAAAGTAGGTATAGAAATAAATACAGCTTATCATCAAACCGCGTATCAATGAGGAATTTGGAGACCTCGCCAACCAAGAATGGAAGAATCAGGAATATGCCGTACCGGGCTATGAGATCTTTATAGGTCAGCCTGAGGCCATCCATTCTGACGATTCTAACCCCGAGAAGCTTTTTTCCAAAGGTTTGTCCATTGCTGATTTTACTCACAAATATGAAATAGAAGAAGATCAGACCGACTTTCATCAATGATAGCAACCAAATATTGTCACTAAGCCCTTCTATGATATAGGAGGCGAATAAGATCACTAATAGTGAATCCACAAAAA
>CBFGUY010000273.1:0-4572 GCA_965651895.1 uncultured Algoriphagus sp.
GCTCCGGAGCTGATATTACAAATGATCTTTTTGGCATTACTATCTTTATACGCTGCCACAAAAGCATTTGTCAAATACATGGGAGCCAAAAGATTTACATTGACTTGTGTTCTCATTTGCTTGGCCTGAAGTGTACCTACAGCTTTCACTTCCCCTATCCAGCCCGCATTATTGATCAAGATCACCTCTTCGTAATCTCCGGGAGGGAAAATTTCCGGGAGTTTATTCTCCAACGCATCCAAATCCCCGAGATCAATACTGACCTCATGGAGATTTGGATGCCTCAGTCCGAGCTTACTCCTGGAAACAGCTATGATAGTATAATTATCCTTTTTCAGATAAGTATCTAAAACCGCTTTGCCCAACCCTTTGCTATGGCCTGTGAGAATAAGAAGTGCATGCTTCATTTAGAATGAATGTGTTGATTTTAAAGAATATACTGGGAAAGATCCCTGTTCTGTACCAGAGAACTCAATCTGTCTTGCACCATTTCTTTAGTAACCATGATTTTGGAATTGGCAGTAATGGTATCCGGCACCTCAAACAGGAAATCATTGAGCAGGTGGCTCATTACCGTATGCAGCCTTCTTGCGCCTATATTTTCCACCTCCTGATTGATCAAAAAAGCCAGTCTGGCGATTTCCTCAATGGATTCATCATTGAATTCCAGGTAAACTTCTTCCGACTCAAACAGTGCCTGGTATTGCTTAGTAAGCGCATTCTTAGGTTCTCGCAAAATCCTGGAAAAATCCTCCTGGGTCAAGCTTTGCAGCTCCACACGGATAGGGAATCTACCCTGAAGTTCCGGAATCAGATCTGAGGGCTTAGCCACATGAAAAGCACCTGCTGCGATAAATAGGACATGGTCAGTATTGATCACCCCGTACTTGGTATTGACGGCAGATCCTTCTACTATAGGAAGTAGATCACGCTGTACACCTTCACGGCTCACATCGGGTCCACCACCGTTTTTACCTGACTTGGAAGCGATCTTATCGATCTCATCGATGAAGATGATGCCGTTATTCTCAGCCAGTTTGATCGCCTCTTCCTTTACTTCTTCAAAGTCAACCAACTTGGACATTTCTTCTTCCAACAGTATCTTCCGCGCTTCAGAAATACTCACTTTGCGCTTTTTCACCTTTTTAGGCATCATATTGGAAATCATATCCTGAAGGCCTGCCATACTGGCATCATCCATCATCCCGTTTCCGATCATGCCTACTCCTACCGGTGATCCAGCTTTCACGCTAATTTCGATTTTCCGCTCGTCCAGTTCTCCATCACGAAGCTTCTCTCTGAATCGCTCACGGGTTCTTTCGTTTAATTCCTCGTCATTGGATGGCTCAGAATCTTCCTCATTATTCACAGGAATAGCACGGGTAAATCCGGCATTCTTCACCGGAGGAATCAGAATATCCAGAATAATTTCTTCCACTGCTTCTGCAGCTTTTGCTTTTACAGCTTCATTTTTTTGCTCCCTCACCAGAGCCACAGATTGCTCCACTAGATCCCTTACCATGCTCTCCACATCCCTTCCTACATAGCCTACTTCCGTAAACTTGGATGCTTCTACCTTGGTAAAAGGTGCATGGGCTACTTTAGCCAACCGTCTGGCAATCTCAGTTTTACCCACACCGGTAGATCCTATCATCAGGATATTATTCGGAACAATATCTTTCTGGATATCGGTCTTCACCATCAATCTACGAATGCGGTTTCTCAATGCGATAGCTACGTTGCGTTTGGCATCGTGCTGCCCAATAATATATTTATCCAACTCAGCAACAATCTGTCTTGGAGTAAGTGAAAGTATTTTTTCCATGATGTTAGGTTAAAATGTGCCCAGATCGCTGTGGTCGATGACGGTCTGAGTTATGATATGATTTTTAGATAAATAAAGAGTACTTAGCCTAATTATGGCCGAAATCGTCTAATCGTTGTCTTTCGAGTTTTCAGGCTGTAAATTAAACTTCAAAGGATCGTCCACCTTAGCTTTCAAAAGTGCTATTTCCAACACTTCCTCCACTCTATTGACAAAGTGGAAGTCCACACCTTTAATATACTGCTCATCGATTTCTTCGATATCCCGTCTGTTTTTATGACAAAGAATTATTTCCTTGATCCCCGCCCGCTTGGCCGCAAGGATTTTCTCCTTGATTCCTCCTACAGGCATTACTTTTCCTATCAGACTGATTTCTCCTGTCATGGCTATCTTTGACTTTACTTTTCGCTGGGTAAAGACGGAGGCCATTGCTGTCAGCATGGTAATACCAGCTGATGGGCCATCTTTAGGAACAGCTCCCGCAGGTACGTGGATGTGCAGGTCATATTGATCAAACACCCTATGATCAATCCCAAGTTTCTCAGCTTTTGATTTCAGGTAGGATAAAGCAGTGATCGCGGATTCCTTCATGACTTCGCCAAGTTGTCCTGACAAGGTAAGTTTGCCTTTGCCCCGGCTAAGGCTGGTTTCTATAAAGAGTATTTCCCCACCCACACTGGTCCAAGCCAATCCTGTGACAACACCGGCAGTATTATTGTCCGTATAAGATTCCTTATCAAACATCTCAGAACCAAGGATTTTCCGTACTGCTGTGGCCGTGATCTTGGGACTGTACTCCTCCTCCATGGCTATTGCCTTGGCGATATTCCTTACTACTTTCCCTATGGCTCTTTCCAGGTTTCTTACACCGGATTCCCGGGTATAATCCTCTATGATTTTTACCAATGCGGCCTTGTCAAAGCTGATTTGCTTTGCCTTCAATCCATGTTCCTTTCGTTGTTTCGGCACTAAATGGCGCTTGGCGATTTCCACTTTTTCTTCCTGGGTGTATCCCGTCACCTCTATGATTTCCATTCTATCCCGCAGTGCAGGCTGAATAGTATCCAGGGAATTGGCCGTGGCAATGAAAAGCACTTTGCTTAAATCATATTCTACCTCAAGATAATTGTCCAGGAAAGCGCTGTTTTGTTCAGGATCAAGTACTTCCAGAAATGCTGAAGAAGGATCTCCGCGGAAATCAGAAGAAAGTTTATCAATCTCATCCAGCACATACACTGGATTCGAGATTTTCACCTTTTTCATATTTTGGATGATCTTACCGGGCATGGCTCCTACGTAGGTCTTGCGATGCCCCCTGATCTCTGCCTCATCATGCATCCCACCCAGGGACATACGCACGTATTTTCTTCCCAAGGCTGCTGCTATGGACTTACCCAAAGAGGTTTTCCCTACGCCAGGAGGGCCGTAGAGACATAGAATCGGACCTTTCAGATCATTTTTAAGTTTCAGAACCGCCAAGTACTCAATGATTCTTTCTTTGACTTTTTCCAATCCAAAATGATCACTGTCCAATACCTTCTTGGCATGGTTCAGGTCAAAATTATCTTGGGTAAATTCATTCCATGGCAAATCCACCATGGTTTCGGCATAGTTCAGCGCTATAGGATATTCAGCTGCAGAAGGATTTATTCTGAGCACTTTGTCCAGTTCTTTTTCAAAATGCCGCTTTACCTCTTCCGGCCAGTTCTTCTTGGCTCCACGGAGTCTCAGGTCTTCCACTTCTTTTTCAGGCCCCTCGTCCCCAAGCTCGGTCTGAAGGACTTTCATCTGCTGCCGAAGGAAATAATCCCGCTGTTGCTGGTCAATATCCGTGTGTACTTTCTTTTGAATCTCAGATTTCAGTTCCAGCATCTGGATATCCTTCATCATAAATTCCAGCAAAAGTGTAGCGCGCTCTACTCCGTCATTGATTTCCAGCAAACGCTGCTTCGCTTCTACCGGAGCATTAATGTTGGAAGACAGGAAATGTGTCAAAAACGGCGTATTGTCAATATTGTCCAATGCCACCTGGGCCTCTCTAGGAATCTCAGGGTTTAGATGAAGAATCCGTGTGGCAGACTCCTTCAATGACTCTTCCAGTGCCTGGATTTTTTTGGAGCTTTTGGGGAAATTTTCTTCCAAATACTCAGCTTTGGCAATGAAGTATGGATCATCAGTGATCTGTTCACTGATCTGGAAACGCTTTTTGCCCTGAATAATAATGGTTGTGTTTCCATCAGGCAACACGATCATTTTGATGATTTTGGCAAGTGTCCCTATTTGATAGATATCCTCCCATCCTGGATCATCAATATTCGGATTGATCTGGGCACACACCCCTATCAGTTTATTTCCTTTTTGCGCTTTTTTCACAAGACGTATAGATCGTTGCCTCCCCACCGTGATGGGGATGACCACGCCAGGGAAAAGCACCGTGTTTCTCACTGACAGAACAGGGATCTCATCTTCAAGAACTTCCTTTCCCTGCGCATCATCCTCTTCATCGGTTATTAGCTGGATTAGATCTCCTTCGCCGGCAAATTCACCGACCATCATGTTTTGAAACACTGAATTTTCGAATTGGCTCATATAGACAGAATGACAGCTAAGCTGTCCGTTTTATGCTAAAATAAAAGAAGAACCCTCAAAATACGAAGGTTCTTGCTAAAAGGTCAAGGTGCATGCCAAAGGGGCAAATGGTCAGAATGGCAGTCTATTCTCTGATATATGTTGGATCGATCTCATGC
>CBFGUY010000274.1:0-4570 GCA_965651895.1 uncultured Algoriphagus sp.
CAAATGCAGGAGATTTAGTTGTCACTTATCACAACTCCCAAGCCGATGCCGATGCTGATACAGGCGCTATAGGTACAGCTGGTGCTTATTCCGGAACGGATGGTGAGGTAGTATACATAAGGATAGAATACCTAAATTCAGGCTGCTACGAAACCTCTTCCTTCACTTTGAACATCACCCCCGAGCCAACTATCAATGCAGTTGGTGATTTGGTGCAATGTGACGATCCGAGCAATGATGGTGTAGCCGATTTCGATTTAGAGAGTCAGACCTTGACAATATTGGGTGCTCAGCCCTCGAGTGATTTCACAGTGACCTATTACAGCAGCCAAGCCTCAGCCGATGCAGGTACGGGCGCCTTGAGCAGCCCATATACGAGTTCAGGGGAGCCTATATGGGTTCGTGTAGAACTGGCCAGTGATGCCAATTGCAGCAACGTGTCTGTAGGCCCACTTTTCGATTTGGTTTTAAACCCAGTGCCAGAAATCCTTCCTGCAAGTCAAAGTATTTGTGATAACGTGCTGCCGGGTGACGATGGATTTGGGGAATTCGATTTGACCCTATCAGAGACATCCATATTAAATGGGTTGCCGGCCACGGACTATACCATTACGTATTATGAAGATACTGCAGATGCCGAGACAGGTCCAGGCTCAGCAAGTGAGATTCTAACGCCGGGTGCATATGGCAATACCACTGCCACAACGCAGACAGTCCATGTTCGTGTAGAAGACATGACGACACAGTGTTATAGTGTTGCCCAGTTGGAGCTAACAGTAGACCCTTTACCAAGCATAAATACCTTAACGACCAATACAGATATTTGTGATGGAGCAGACGCTATTTTTACCATTACAGGTACGGCAGGCGATGTGGTGGATTACACCATCAATGGCGGAGCAAGCACTCCAGTGACTATAAATGCCTCAGGTGAGGGGATTGTTACCGTGGCAGGAGCCACAGTAGACCAGACCATTACTTTGGAGCAAATAACCAACCCGACGACCAGTTGTAGTTCGGTGCTTACAGATACAGCAACTGTAACCGTGGTGGCCTTACCAAGTATTGTGTCTTTAACAACAAACACAGACATTTGTAGTGGAGAAGATGCTATATTTACCATTACAGGTACGGCAGGCGATGTGGTGGATTACACCATCAATGGCGGAGCAAGCACTCCAGTGACTATAAATGCCTCAGGTGAGGGGATTGTTACCGTGGCAGGAGCCACAGCAGACCAAGTGATCACCTTGGAACAAGTTACCAACCCAACCAGCAACTGTAGTTCCACACTTAGCGATACAGCCACTATTACCGTTTTTGCAAATCCAACAGCAAACGTAGTTGCTGCAGGCGATATCTGTCCTAATAGCGATGCTGTATTTACCATTACAGGCGATCCAGGCGATATTGTGGATTACAATATAAATGGAGGAGCCAGTGTTCAGGTTACTCTAGATGCCCTTGGAGAGTGGGAGGTTACCGTTCCAAGTGTAAGTGTTAACCAGACCATTACCTTGGAAAATGTAGAAAACCCGACTACGACATGTAGTTCCACACTAACAGCAACAGCGATTGTTGTTGTAAACCCATTGCCAACGGTTGTATCACCAAGCCCATTAATCGTATGCGATGATAACGTAGCCGACGGGATGACAGAAATGGATTTGAATGATAAAAACAATGAGATATCAGGGGGCGATGCGACTTATGTAGTGACCTACCATGCAAATTTATTAGATGCAGAAAACGGATTTCCAGAAGTTTTGCCTTCCTCTTCGGCCTATATAGGGACAGATGGGGAAGTTGTTTGGGTACGCGTAGAAGACGCCACAACGGGTTGTTACGCTACCACCACTTTAACGCTAGGAGTGGTAGGTGCACCAGCTGTTCCAGAACCAACGGCCTTGCACTATTGCGATCCGGATAATGATGGACTGGGAGTTTTTGATTTAACAGACACCAGAAACAATATAGAAGCAATCGACCCAACATATGAAGTGTCCTTTCACCTAACAGAGTCAGATGCCATAAACGATGTATTGCCACAGCCAGATGTCTTTACCAATGTAGCAGGACAGATAATTTATATTCGGGTGGATTATGGACCGGGAACCGGATGCCCAACCATTTTGGAGTTGGAATTAATAATAGACCCAACGCCAGAAATAGACATGGATCCAGATCCTATAGTATTGTGTGATGATGATGGGGTGGCCGATGGGATGACCCAATTTGATTTAACAACAAGCAATACAGAGATTTTAAATGGATTAAGTGCTTCAGATCATACCGTTACATATTATACTACAGAGGCTGGTGCAGAAATAGGCACTACAGATCCAAGTTATATAGCAACCCCAGGAGCTTTTACAAATACGGTAGCGCCAAGTCAAACCGTTTGGGTGCGTGTAGAGAACAATACAACAGGCTGCATCCGAGTAACATCATTAGATTTAATTGTGAATCCATTGCCGGTTCCAGTAACGACAACAGAAGCGATGCAATATGAGATTTGTGATGACACCGTTGACAACGATGGTTATGCCATATTTGATTTAACAGTCCAAGACAATATCATAACAGGGGGCAACTCCAGTTGGACAGTGGCCTATTATGAAACCATGGCCGATGTTACAGCAAACAATCCCATTCCGGATTATACAGCTTATGCAAACACCTCAATAGGAGGTGCGCCACACAATCCACAGACCATATTTGTAACGGTGTCGTCAACGGCAAATGGTGTAGATTGTTATGCTTTAACAACCCTGACTTTGGTTGTTAATACAGTGCCGACGCCAAATCCAGTATTGCAAAACCTGGAGTTGTGCGACGATAATAATCCAGGGGATTTAGAAGAGGAGTTTGATATTACGGCCAATGAGGGCGCCATGTTAAATGCGTATAACGAAACCGTTTCTTATCATACCACAATGGCAGATGCCGAATCGGGAGCGAATGCCATTCCAGACCCAACCACGTATACAAATTTAAGCCCAACCCAAACCATTTATGTACGGGTAACAAATACAGGGGATCCATCCGATCCATCCGATACAGGAACGGGTTGTTATACTATTGTAAGTTTTGATATCATCGTGAACCCATTGCCAGATACGGTACCGGTAGACAATATAATAGCCTGTGAGTTGAACACGGACGATGTTTATACTTTTGATTTGACCACACAGACCAGTGCTATTTTAAATGGACAGCCAGAGCCGGACTTTGCAGTAAGCTATTATACCACATTGGCAGCAGCCGAATCGGGAACGGGAGCCATAGCCAATCCTTCGGCGTTCCAGAACACGGTAAACCCACAAGAGATATTTGTGAACATCAATAACACCATCACGGGCTGTGATATAGCCACGGTTAGCTTTTTTGTGGAAGTACAAGAGGCAGCAGAGGTCAATCCAAACCATGATACTTATGTGCTATGCGACGATACGATGGAGTTTGATGGTGATCCAACAAACGATGTGGTAGGCTTCGATTTATTATCGCAAAACCCCATATTGTTAAATGGTCAAGATCCTGCCAATTTCAATGTGACATATTATGAGACCGTAGAAGATGCAGAAGCTATGAGTAATGCCATAGACACATCAACACCGTATGTAAATATTTCCAATCCACAGGTTATTTGGGTACGAATAGATAACGATAGCACTCCAGAGTCTATCTGTTATGACATCAAACCATTAACGTTACAAGTAGATCCAATACCAGCGTTTGATATAGACGATTTATATACCATTTGTGTAAATGTAAACGGTACCGAAGTGATAGGTAGTCCTTTAATGGATACAGGGTTAAGTTCAACCTTGTACAGTTTTGAGTGGACCGAAGCGGGCGATCCATCAACCATTTTAAGTAATGCTTCCAGTTATGAGCCATTGGAGGCAGGCACCTATACAGTACAGGTAGCAGATTTATCCAATGGATGTACAAGTACAGATACAGCAGTAGTGCAATTAAGTTCCCCACCAAATGTAACGGCAACGGTTACCACAGAGGCCTTTGCGGACAACCATGTCATAGAGGTAACAGCAACTGGAGATGGATCGGCCATGTTTGAATTCAGTATAGACAATGGTCCTTGGTTAAGCAACGAACCAAACACCAATAGCTATACGTTCTCCAATGTATCTTTTGGCGAGCATGTTGTTCAAGTAAGGGATGTTAATGGATGTGGAATAGGAAGTGATGCTGTATTAATAATGGACTACCCTTTGTTTTTTACGCCTAACAATGATGGTTATAATGATACGTGGCAAATATTTGGGATAGACAACCAAATGGACGCCAAGATATATATATACGACCGTTATGGCAAACTGTTAAAACAATTAAGTCCAACTGGTCCAGGATGGGACGGTACGTACAATGGCGAATTAATGCCATCAAGTGACTATTGGTTTACTATAGATTACAGAGAACTGGGCGAAAGCGAAGGTGCCCAAAAACAGTTTAAGGCGCATTTTAGTTTAAAGAGATAATAGACATAGACCTAGCTAGGATGAAATAAAAACTCAGACCAATTAAAAACTGGTCTGAGTTTTTT
>CBFGUY010000275.1:0-4570 GCA_965651895.1 uncultured Algoriphagus sp.
AATTTCTCACTTGGAGGCTCCATCACCAATACGGTATATTTTCCTGAGCGGATAGAAAACAACATCAAGGTGAACAGTAACTGGTTTGCAAATGCAGAGTTTGCGTGGGAATTTGGAAACGTGCAGAGATCCAGAAGAAATATTTTCGGAGTAGGCTATCTGGTCAATGAAAACAAAAGCCAATTATTCAGTGGAACTACCATGCAGGCGTATTACAATAGAAAGTTGAGCAAAAACATTTCCATCCAGGTGGGAGTGATCAGTACGGAGAACTTCAAAACCTTCTATCCTACTGTGGGGGTAAGATTTTGGTAGAAAACCACACTGTAAAACCTGCTTCTGGAGAAGCAGGCTAGCCGACCAAAAAAGCCAGCGATTGCTGGCTTTTTTGGTTTGGAATGAAGAAAGTCTAATGTCTTGATTCGTGGATCTAGCTTCTATTTCACCTGATCCTATCCACAGATTTGATCAGCGCCTCGTCTTTTCTGATAAACCGGTTTGCCAGCATATTACAAACCATCGCTGCTAGGATCGCCCAAAAACCAACACCATATTCCCCATTGTCCGTCGCTCCAATTGCCTTATTTACTCCATTTGTGGTCAAAAAAACTATGGCGACCAATCCTACCATAAACAAGGAATTGATCATATTGATCATCATCTGGCGAGCTCTATTTCTATATTGGAAAATGGAAATTATGGCCAAGAGACCTACAAATGAGGCCAAAGCAGCGATATACCATTTAGAGGCAGCGTGAAGCACTTCGCCAGAAGCGTCAATTTGGTTCATAAACAAAGCATTGAGTTTCCATGTTTCTCCGGAATCTGCGACTACCTGAGTCCAAAGGTCTAAGCCCAAAGTCAATCCCATGGCCACAGCCACTAGGAAAAGGAAAATTGATTGTAAGCGCTGAATCATTTCTTTCTAATTTTTTGGCAAAGAAAAGGTCTTATGACCTCATTAACAAGGGAAGCAGGTTTGTCGCGCTGATTTGATTGGGAATAGTATCTTTGCAGCCGTATGAGTGAGCGCAAAAGATATTTTCTGGATATAAGCTATAAAGGCACCCGTTTTCATGGATGGCAAATTCAAGAGAATGCACTTACTGTTCAAGAAGTCTTGGAAACTGCACTCTCCACCTATTTCAGAGTCCCCGTCAGTGTCATGGGCAGTGGAAGGACTGATACCGGTGTACATGCCAGCATGCAAGTTTGCCACTTTGATATAAATCAGGAAATAGAGAAAGAAAAATTTATCCGGAGCATCAACGGCATATTGCCAAAAGACATTTCGATAAATTCTATCCGTAAAGTACATGCAGATGCACATGCGCGCTTCAGCGCTAAAAGCAGATCGTATGTGTATAGAATGGTCTTACAGAAAAATCCATTTCTAGAGGACTTTGTATGGAGGCATTACTTCAATCCGGACATTGACCTAATGAATAAGGCTGCCAAACTACTGCTGACCCATAATGATTTTGAATGTTTCAGTAAGGTGCATACAGCCGTAAAACATTTTCGTTGTGAAATAAAATCGGCCCATTGGGAACAAAAAGACGGGGAATTGCAATTTCATATAACTGCGAACCGATTTTTGCGTGGAATGGTAAGGGCAATTGTAGGGACACTTGTAGATATAGGGCTGGGGAAAATGAAACCTGAGGAATTGAATGATATTATAGAATCGAGGAATCGGAAGAAGGCGGGAAAATCAGCTCCTGCATGTGGGCTATTTTTGAGCCATATTGCATATTCAGAAGACATTTATTTAGACTAGTTTACCTTGAGCTTAGAACAAGAAAAATCATCATCCGGAGAAATCGTTGATTCGAAAGTACTCAAGCAGCTATACGGATTTGTAAAACCCTACAAGGTTCAGTTCTATTTCCTGATCTTTCTTACGGTAGCGCTCGCTATTTTAGCCCCTACACGTCCATACTTCATACAGGTAGCCATAGATGATTATATCGCAGTGGGAGATGTGGAAGGTCTTTTGAAAATCATCTATCTTTTAATCGGACTGATGATTTTGCAGGCTTTCGTGCAGTGGGCACACACTTTTTATTCAGGCTGGATTGGGCAGGTGATCATCCGGGACATCCGGGTGAAACTCTACAAGCATTTACTGAAGCTTCGCTTGAAATTCTTTGACAACACCCCTATCGGCAGATTGGTCACGAGGAATGTCTCTGATATAGAAACACTGGCCGATGTATTCTCAGAAGGTCTAGCCGCTATCATCGGAGATTTGCTTCAGCTGGTAACTATTCTAGGAGTCATGTTCTACATAGACTGGAAGCTCACGCTAGTCAGCCTCTCCACCCTACCCCTGATGATCATCTCCACGTACGTGTTTAAGGAAAAGATCAAAGTCACTTTCAATGACGTGCGTAACGCCGTTTCCAATCTAAATTCATTTCTTCAGGAGCACATCACCGGAATGAACATTGTACAGGTTTTCAACCGGGAGGAAAGAGAATTCGAAAAATTCAAAGAAATCAATAAAGAGCATAGAAGGGCACACATACGCTCTGTGCTTTATTACTCTATCTATTTTCCTGTTGCGGAGATCATCCAGGCTATAGGTATAGGCTTGGTTGTTTGGTATGGAGCGGTGGGAGTATTGGGAATGGATATAGAAATCGGTGTTTTGATCTCGTTCATTATGTATTTACAGCTTTTCTTCCGGCCAATACGGATGATTGCAGATCGATTCAATACCCTGCAAATGGGCGTGGTAAGTTCCTCCAGGATTTTCAAACTACTTGAAAGTAATGAGCATATCGCCAATGAGGGAAATTATAACCCTGCCAAAGTCAAAGGAAACATAAAGTTGTCAAACGTCTGGTTTGCCTATGTGGATGAAGACTATGTGCTTAAAGACATCAGTTTTGAAGTAGAGTCCGGTCAGACTGTCGCGCTGGTAGGTGCAACAGGAGCGGGAAAATCATCCATAATCAATTTGATTTCGAGATTTTATGAAATCAATAAAGGTACTATCACTATCGATGGTCGTGACATACGCGAGTTTGAACTAGACACCCTACGGAAACATATCGGAGTTGTACTTCAGGATGTTTTCCTTTTTTCCAATACAATTTTCTACAATATCACGTTAGGTAATCCAGACATCACCCGCGAACAAGTGATGTACGCCGCTGAACTAGCCGGCGCCAAAAAGTTTATCGAACGACTTCCCGGAGGCTTGGATTATAATGTAATGGAACGTGGAGCTACATTATCTGTAGGACAGCGTCAATTGATTTCATTTGTGAGAGCGATGGTCTATAATCCCGAAATCATCATTCTTGATGAAGCCACTTCATCTGTGGATACTGAAACTGAAGAGCTGATCCAGGAATCTATTGAAACCATGATGACGGGAAGAACTTCCATTGTAATCGCCCATAGGCTCTCCACCATCCAAAAAGCGGATAAAATCATTGTTCTCCACAAAGGAGAAATCGTAGAGACTGGCACGCATGATTCTTTGCTGGAACTAGGGGGCTACTATACTCAGCTACATCAAATGCAACTGAAAACCATGGCTATCTAGCCTGATTATTGATCACTAATTAAAAACCCTTATATAAAGTGAAATACAGATTACTTATCCTACTGTTTGTTTTACCTTTTATCAGCATTGCCCAAGAAAGAGGAATAGGACTTCGTCTTGGCGAACCACTTTCGATTACCTACAAGGATTTTCTCACCGATTACATTTCTATTGAGGGCATGATAGGAAGCGCGGGCATAAACGGAGCAAATTACTATCAGAGGGATTTTGAAAGCAACCTACCTGAGCCTAATGCATTTTATGTATCCCATAGCGCCAGTAAAGGAATTTCTTTTAACGTAAGATCCGCATATCATGAGGATATTACGGATGTTTTTGGAATCACAGAGGGGTACCTTTTGGCATACGGAGGAGCTGGTATTCAACTCAGGACCACCAAAGTCTCGTATTCCTACACAGATAGACTATCTTCTTCTTTACTAAAGAAGGACAACCGTACCAATGTGGATTTTGGGCCAGAGGCTTTTATTGGCGCCGAATATTATTTCGATGACGTGCCTCTTGCTGTTTTCGGTGAAGCCGGGTTTTTCATGGAACTGATCGATCGCATAGGCCATATCAAGGGTCAAGGAGGAATCGGAGTACGTTACATTTTCTAAGAATGAAAAAGATACTGCTCTTAGCCATTGCCGTGACATCCATTCTCACCATTTTAGGATATTGGGGTTTTGGGAAATTAGGCGGAAACACTCCTATTGAAATACAGCTTATCGAAAACAAGCCTGAAAACCTTGCAGGTATAACCTATAGAGGAACTCCTGGAAACAAGGAATTAGGGGAGGTTTTCCAAAAGATGGAGGCTCACAAAGGACTGCATCCCGGAAGCCATCTCCATACCATCTATGAAGTGGAGCCTGCCGGAAAACATGATACACTTGTCGTTTTTGTCGGCATCAATCAAAACCTTCCCGTTGCAGAGCTGGAGTTTCGCTCCTATGACAACGAGAACTATTTACTCGCTAAAATCAAAAGCAATAAATGGGTAATGCC
>CBFGUY010000276.1:0-4508 GCA_965651895.1 uncultured Algoriphagus sp.
AATTGATAAGAAAAAGGGAAGTTTTCGAGGATTTGATCAAAGATCAGGTAGATTTGGATATTTGATTCAGTAATTATATCGGCGATTTCGCATTGGTATAATTATTGAGCAGGAACTGGATTAATTTAAAAAGATCTCATTAGGTGACAATTTCTGATAAGATCCTTTGGAACTCATTGTGATTGAAAACCACAGTCCTAAGCCCTAGTTGTTCCGAAACTTTAATTCATAATTAGTTAACCATTGCCAGTTCTCTATTTTATAGATTTGTACGGTGATGGTGTGGTTATCTATGTATAGGAGAATAATTAATGTATTCATAACTATAGGGGCTATTTGCTGCATTTTTCAGAATGCAAATGCTCAGGATACCCAGTACTCTCAATTCTATGCTGCCCCGCTTTATTTAAATCCTGCGTTGACGGGTGCCAGTGAGCTGACCCGCATCGGGATCAACTATAGAAACCAATGGCCAGGTCTAGATCAGAACTTCAACTCCTATTCAGCCTATATAGACCACTATATTTTTGATTATAACAGTGGTATTGGGTTGATTTTCAATGGAAGCCAGGAAAGCTTGGCCAATCTGTCCACCAATGAGATAGGACTTTCCTATGCATATCGACTGAAATTGAGTGAGAACATGTTTTTTAGGTTGGGAGGGATGGTCAGCTATATGCAGCGGGATGCTTTGTTCTCTGACCTGGTATTTGGTACCCAAATCGACATAATCAACGGGACAATAGGAGGGATTACGGATGAGCTCAATGGCATCCCTATCGATAGTCGGTATAGTTTTGTCGATTACAGCATTGGAGGGATGTTTTACTCCAATAAAATCTGGCTTGGAGCTTCTGCCCATCATCTTTCGGAGCCCAATACCTCATTCGTAGATGACCAGATTTCCAGATTACCGATGAAATTATCCGCGCAAGGAGGAATTAAATTTGACCTGGTGGGTGGACGGAGAAATTACTTTACCCATGCCTATGCCGAACGTTCCATTTCTTTTGCCTTCAACTATAAGCAACAGGATCCATTCAATCAGTTGGATGTGGGCACTCAATTGTTTTTAGACCCCTTGGTATTGGGGCTATGGTATAGAGGGTTACCTACCAAAAACAACCTTCCGAATAATGAGTCAATCATCGGGCTGATAGGTGTATCGCTAGAAAATGGATTGGACATAGGGTATTCCTATGATGTGACTATCTCTAAACTAGGGCAAAAAAACAGCGGTGGGGCACATGAGATTTCGATGACCTACTCCTTCCTTTGGGGAGATAAGAAAAGCAGAAACCTTAGGGATAGAGTTATTCCATGTTTTAAGTATTAGCTAGTAAAGTATACCTATCACTTAACAATTATAAATTTCGTAGCTTTTGTGGCTCGTATGTTAATAAGGTGAATATCATATTAAGAGATTATTCTTTCGTAAACTACAGATACATTTTACCCATCTGAAATTCAGAGCGATGTATTGTAATTATTAATTTTAACCTAATCCTTTATCCGAATCAGTAGGATTGCTTAGGTAAAAGTCAGCACATGCTAAAAACAGCTTCACATAAAGCATCTTTTTATTCCTTTCAGCTTATTTTATTGCTAAGTGCTTCTTTATATGCGCAGACAACTGATCCAGGTACCCTGGAAATCTGCGAGGGTGAGCCTGTCACAGTCTGGCCAAGCTTGAATCCGGCCGGGGACTCTCCTGATGTTACCTGGTATCATGATTCCAATGGTACCGTGGAAATTTTTTCGGGAATAGATGATGGTATAGAATATCAAATTAATGCGGACGGCAGTATGACAATAGTAGGCTTGGCGTATGAGTCAACAGCTAATACTTACATTCAAGCGTCAACCTATAATTACTATGTGGGAGCCTCCTACCAAAATTTACCCACATCACCACTTGAGCATATAAAAGTCAGGGTTTTTAACGTACCCGACCTTAAAACGACCAGGCCCGCAACCGTGTGTGACCCAACTGGATCTGTCGATTTGAGTGATTTTATCGATGATTTTGACCCTTTGGTTTTCGACTATGAAATCATGGACCCTGCAGGGAATCCTATTCCAATTGATGAGATATTTACGCAAACGCAGAATGGAGCCTATTCAATAAGAAGTAGTTACAAAGATTTTGGCTGCTGGTCGGCTACTAATACCATTGAAGTGACTATTGCAGACACCTTATTGGAGCCCGACTTTACTTATGAAGTGGATCTAGGACAGGGCAGCGTACAGGTGAATGGGGACCTACAGGTATTCCAACCCGTGGTTTTTAAAGATGCCACATCCTGGAATGTAGTCTCACAGCATTGGAGCTTCGGGGATGGCAACGAAAGTAATTTAGCTAACCCAACTCACACTTATTCCTCTAAAGGGAGTTATCCTGTGGTTTTAACAGCCATAGATGACATTGGTTGTGCGCATTCAATTGAGAAAATAGTGGAAGTGAGAGATGACTACATGATCATACTCCCCAATGCATTTACTCCTGCCAGTACTAAAAACCTTTATTTTAAACCTGAATATAAAGGAATAGCTTCTATAAGCTTTCTTGTGTTCAATACTTGGGGCGAACTAATCTACGAAACAGACAGTCTGGAATCTATGGGCTGGGACGGGACTTGGAACGGGGAAAATGCCCCTGAGGGAAATTACGTTTTCAAAGGAATCTTCATAACCGCTTCTGGAGATAAAATCATTAGGGACGGCGTATTTTTATTAATAAGGTAGTGAATAAGATTAATTTACTCTTACTCAGAAGAAATTTTGGCCGAAAACATTTCCACCCGGGTTTTTGGTAGGCTTTCTGGATAATTTTTCTGTATAAATTCGATCATTTTTTCCCTGACGTAAACCCTAAGATCCCATGCGGTGGGTGAATTTTTTGCACTTACCAAAATCCGTATCTCCACTGTGCGTTCCTTGGCATCTGATACCTGCAGTACTTTGACTTTTTTATCCCATAGAGAAGTGGTCTCCAAAATACGATCCAGTTCCTGCCGTAGCGCATCAAAAGACACCGTGTAATCTGTGTAAAGAAAGACCGACCCCAGGAGGTTGGCAGAAGTCCTTGTCCAGTTTTGAAAAGGTTTCTCCAAAAAATAGGTAGTAGGAAGTACCAATCTTCTCAGATCCCAAATCCTGACAACTATATAATTCAGATTAATCTCTTCTATCCATCCCCACTCCCCTTCTACTACCACAGCGTCATCCAGACGAAAGGGCTGGGTAATGGCAATCTGAATCCCTGCTATTAACGTACCGATAGCCTTCTGAGCCGAAAAACCAATAATAATTCCGGCCACCCCCGCAGAGGCGAAAAAACCCACCCCAACTTTCCGGACAGATTCGAATGATATCAGGATCAGGCCTATTCCTAAAAGGATGACCACAAAATTCGCTACTTTGACAAGGATATTAATCTGGGTAAGTACTTTTCTAGCTTTGAGATTATCTTCTTGGGATATATCATACTGCTTTATAAAAATTCTTTTTAAGATCTGAAGCAAAACCAAAAGACACCAGGTAAATCCACAAATAATCAAAACAGTATTGATATGGGGAACAAAAGACCATATGCCTTCCCAATCTTTTGTTATAGGCCCATAGTAAAGCTTGGAAAAAGTTAACGCAAGGGTAATCAGCAAAGGAATAATCAATCGACCATAGTACTTCATAGACGCTGTTTCAAAAAGGTATGTAAAACATTAGGCTGATATATTCAGCTTACAAAAAGGTGATTTTGGGTGCGATGAGATTAGAAATTAGGAAATTGAAGTGAGAAAGCCAAAATTAAGCAAAGCTCAATTGTCACATGGTACGGGAATCAAAGCCATAGCATGGCTGAAATCTAGAGAATCAATGTTGACCTGGACTGGAATGCCATCCACAGCTTTCATATCTCCATATCCTTCTTTCCAACCTTCATCGGTATTTTTGAAGACTACCTGGCGTTTTGAGGTCTGCCCTTCGGATTGAAAAGTGTATTCTGCAATAAGCAAATCACCCCGGATTTCCCCTTCTATGGTTCCGGAGTTTTTATCCTTCTCAAAAAATGAATAGTCTAATGTACCCGTCAGATTAGTGCCATCAATAGTAGTGGTAAGTAGGACGGTATCACGTTCACCAACATACTGAAAACATTCCGTATTTAATGCTTCCAAATGCTCCTCCCTTGGGGAAAAAGCTGCATCAATTGGGGTGTCTTTCTTAGGTCCTTCACAAGCTATCATTGCCAAAGCAGCCAGCACTAGTGTAAATAGGGTTTTCATAGCTGTTATTCAATTGGTTAAATGGATTTAGGACAAAAAGGTAGCCACTTTAAATTTGTTTACTGGTATATGGGGAATTGAAACCCACCCTCTTTACCAAATAGTGTGCGCAGAATAAATAACAGCTAAAAAATAAATTCTAAAACTATTGTAGCGTATGGGCAATTTCACACGTAACGTTCATATGTCTTCGAATGCAACGATATGTTATTAAGTATTCAA
>CBFGUY010000277.1:0-4508 GCA_965651895.1 uncultured Algoriphagus sp.
AAAAGGCAAGAAATGAAGATGCCTTCAGATCTTGCCTTTTGTGTTTACCTATTAAGCTTGGTAAAGATTAATAGTCCGGACATGAGCTTATTTTTTCTCTACCACTGTTCCTTTGATCTTCATATTGTTTTCATCCAAAAACCAAATCTTCTGACTGGTCTGGATGGAATAAGTCTCAATCAAATGGGTAATAGGATTTAAATTGATCTCTGCCAGCGTAGTAGCTGAATAAAACAGATTGTCCTCAGCTATTTTAATGGAAACCCGGGACACTTCACCATTGGAATAGGAAACTTTGAGGTATTTCAATTTTCCTTTTGCCTTTGGTAATAGCTCATGGGCAAGCAGATCGTCAGATTTGGTAGTTCTGTAGGATTGAAGCATGGAGGCTTTATTGATGTCGGCATCTTTAAATATGCTGAATTCCTCTGTCCAATCCTGAATAGAATAAATTAAACTTGCCAGATTTTCCTCTCCTTGGATTTCTGAAATCTTAAGCACCTCCACACTATCGACTTCTTGGATTTTCTCTTCGATGAATCCTTTGAGGTCAAAATATGGGGTACTCTCAATTGTGCCTGTAGATTCCCCTACACAGGAAAAGAGCCCGGTGATTAGTAGAAAGAAGATCCCGAAGGATAGACTTTTATGATAGTTCATTAAGCCAATAGAATATTCCCACTCATATCTTCAGGTTTTTCTATACCCATCAACTTAAGAATAGTAGGAGCTAAGTCGCCCAATTTGCCATCCTTGATTGGAAGTCTGTCATTTTTGTCCACCATGATGCATGGTACAAGATTAGTTGTATGGGCAGTATTTGGTGTCCCGTCTTCGTTGATCATCATGTCACTATTGCCATGATCTGCAATGACGATGATTGTATAATCGTTAGCCAAAGCCGTGGTGATCACACTGTCAGCACATGCGTCTACTGCTTCACAGGCTTTCACAGCGGCATCAAAATCTCCTGTATGACCGACCATATCTGCATTGGCGAAGTTGAGACAGATGAAATCCGCGCTTTTCTTTTTGAGCTCACCGTTTATTTTAGAGGCGATTTCGAATGCGCTCATTTCAGGCTTCAGATCATAAGTCGCCACTTTAGGGGATGGACAAAGCAATCTACTCTCTCCGACGAATTCTTTTTCCCTGCCTCCGGAAAAGAAGAAGGTGACATGTGGATATTTCTCCGTTTCAGCAATTCGTATTTGCTTTTTGCCTGCACGCTCCAGGACTTCGCCCAGGGTATTGTTCAGGTTGTCCTTTTCGAAAAGCACGTGTACACCTTCGAAAGTAGCATCGTAATTTGTGAATGTGATGTAATCCACATTCAGTTTTTTCATATTAAAGTCTTCGTAATCCCGCTGGGTAAGTGCCTGGGAGATTTCCCTGCCCCGGTCAGTCCGGAAATTGAAACAGATCACCAGATCTCCCTCTTCTATGGTAGCCAAAGGTTTATTGTCTGCTCCCACATGGATGATAGGGCGGATAAATTCGTCGGTTACACCATTTTCGTAGGATTTACGCATGGCGGCGATGATATCTTTGGATTTTTCGCCTTCGCCCTTCACCATGGCATCGTAGGCCAGCTTCACACGCTCCCATCGATTGTCTCTATCCATGGCATAATATCTGCCTACCACAGAGGCTACCTTGCCACTGGAATGGGTCAAGTGTGACTGTAGATCCTCTAAATATCCTATTCCGCCTTTGGGATCGGTGTCTCTTCCATCTGTGAAAGCATGAATAAATACATCTTCCAGACCATGGAATTTGGCTGCGTCACACAGGCCTTTTAAGTGTGTGATATGGGCATGTACTCCTCCGTCGGAAAGTAATCCCATGAAATGAGCCTTCTTTTTAGAAGCTTTGGCTTTGGCAAAAGCTGCTGCCAAAACCGGATGAGTATTCAGCTCTCCGTTTTCGACAGCGAGATTGATTTTCACTAAATCCTGATATACCACACGTCCAGCGCCTATGTTCATGTGACCCACTTCCGAGTTGCCCATTTGGCCTTCTGGTAAACCTACCGCAAGACCGGAAGCTTCCAGAGTAGCATGGGGATATTTGGTATAAAGGCTGTCAACAAAGGGTGTTTTAGCTTTGTCGATAGCAGAAACTGTGGGGTTGGTGGCGATTCCCCAACCATCCAAAATCATTAAAAGTACTTTCTTATCCATACCGCAAATATATTATAATTCAGAGCAAAGTAGTCCCGAAATCCCGATTAGACAAAACTTCATGAACTTGCACTTGGTAAACTTAAAAACGCAGGACATGATTCCTGTTTTGGCTTAGTATTTGCCTAGCATGGCCAATGACCTCAGTATTAAGTTTAATCATTTCAATTTTCTTTCTAGTTCAGTCGCCTGAACTGAAAATAGCCAATCCTGACTCGATAGAAACAATTATTGCAGCCATCGATAGCGGTTCCAGCAGCGATTTGGCAAAATATTTCGATTCCAGTGTTTCTCTAAATGTTAACGGATTACAGGGAGATTATTCTAAAAATCAGGCTGAACTTGTGTTAAAAGATTTTTTCAAGAAGAATCCTTCTATGGGTTTCAATTTAGTTTTTCGAAGTGAGAACAATCCAAGTCTGAGTTCCTATATAGGTGATTATCAGACCGGTCAAGGCGGGTTTAAAGTGTTTATCAAAGTGTCCCAACAAGGTTCTGATTTTAAGATCTATAGCCTTGAGTTTGTCAAAGGGTAATAGCAACATTTCCCTATTTACTGAGGTAGTGGGGGGGCGGGGTCTATTGGGACTTCTGGTAATTGCTTTTTCTTGGCGTTTGCTTCATATCAACATGTCACAGATACGATTTGTAAGGATCAAGGGAGGATGCCAAAGAAACTGAATCTCCCAGATATTAAAAGAAAATTGCTCTTTTAGGACTTAGCGGGAGCTCCAAATGCCTATTTTTGGGCATGAAACCATCCTATCTAACAGAAGAAGCTATTTCTTCTTTTATAGCCACTGCCTTGGCCGAAGATATCGGGCCAGGCGATTATTCTTCCCTTTCGGCTATTCCGGAAGGCAAAACAGGCCAGGCGAAATTGCTTATCAAAGACGATGGGGTTATTGCCGGCGTAGAATTGGCTGAGCGGATTTTCAAGACTTTCGATGCTGACCTTCAGGTTGATCTGTTGGTTCGGGATGGGGATAAAGTTGTGTATGGAGACATAGGACTTGTCGTAGCAGGGGCTTCAGCCTCGATTCTTTCTTCAGAGCGTTTGGTTCTGAACTGTATGCAGCGAATGAGTGGTATCGCTACCGTGACTCATAGCCTGACCGAGAAAATTCTCCATACCAAAGCCCGCCTGATGGATACGAGGAAAACCACTCCTAATTTTCG
The DNA here is from genome assembly GCA_965651895.1 of uncultured Algoriphagus sp. Taxonomy (GTDB): domain Bacteria; phylum Bacteroidota; class Bacteroidia; order Cytophagales; family Cyclobacteriaceae; genus Algoriphagus. The sequence goes on from CBFGUY010000277.1 coordinate 3,363, forward strand.
GTTGATGGAAAAATGGGCCGTCCATATAGGAGGGGGCATAAATCACCGTTTTGCACTATATGATATGGTGATGCTGAAAGATAACCACGTGGATTTTGCGGGAGGGATACGGCAGGCCATTGAAAGCTGCAAGTCTTATCTAAAAGCAAACAATCTGAATCTCAAAATCGAGGTAGAAACGAGAAATCTGGATGAAGTAGCCGAGGTAATTGAAGTTGGTGGAATAGATTTTGTCATGTTAGACAACATGGATTATGATACCATGCGACAGGCGGTGAAAATGGTAGGGGATAAATTTAAAACGGAAGCATCGGGAGGGATCACCGAAGAGACCTTGGTTGATGTGGCCGAATGCGGAGTTGATTTTATCTCCATGGGTGCCCTCACTCACTCCATAAAAAGCCTGGATATTAGTTTGAAGGCTATCTGATCCTTTTGAATGTGACAATTTTGAATTAATTGTGTCTTAAAAATATGAACTCTGATATATGCATTAGGTTTTCGATTTCGAGCTGATCTGCTTGCAACGTACAAAATCAAACACATTTCTGAAGTTGATTTCCTCTCCCAAATGGGGGGCAAAACTTCAGTCCTAATCAGTGATTTTCTACTTTAGGTGAGAAGACTGATGCATAATGTGGGATAAACCAAACCAACTATGAAAAATTTATTATTAATCTTATCTATTATAGCTTTAGCCAGCTGTAGCCCTAATACTTTTCCCAATAATAAGTGGTATGGGAAGCATTTGACTGTAGTCGAGATGCAGGGAGCCCCAGTACAAACTTCCGGATCCACTAGTGACGCACATCTGATATTCAACGCTGAAAACGGAGTTGTCAATGGCAGTGGCGGGTGTAATAGAATCTTTGGGCAGTATGTTTTAGATAGGAAAAATTCTATCCGGTTTTCAGAAGTAGGTGCCACCCGCATGGCCTGCCAAAACATGAATTTTGAAAACAGGTTTCTCGATTTGTTAGACCAAGTGAGGTATTATGAATTTAAGGATAACATGATGCTGTTGAAAAACGGAAGGAAAGATGTGATTCTGAAGTTGCAGTAATTCTACAGCCAGTTTTTCCTTCTGAAGAAAATAAGCATTCCTATCATGGCAATCCCCATTCCCCCGAGCACATAGAAATAGCC
>CBFGUY010000278.1:0-4482 GCA_965651895.1 uncultured Algoriphagus sp.
TTGGATTTGCTCGTTGTAGTTTTGAATTTGTGCTTCGCTCATAAAAGTTATAGTTCAAGGGTTGAATTGATATCCTAAAATAGTCAACGATCCTGAAAAGTTCCTGACCATGATTTCATTTTTTTCCTCAAAAATGATTCCAATTGGACTTCAGAAACTTACCTTCCAGAATAAAATTAAAATAAATGCCTGCTTCAGAACTAGTAAAATTGCGCCAACATCTACATCAAAATCCTGAATTGGCTGGGGAGGAAGTCCACACTGCAGATGAAATTCTGACTTTTTTCGAACCTCTCAGACCAGACAAAACCTTACAAAAGGTAGGAGGATATGGGCTTGCATTTGTTTTTAAAGGAGAAAAACCAGGGAAAAGAAGTCTGTTCAGAGCGGAACTGGATGCCCTTCCCATACAGGAAACAGGTAAGCCTACCTACAAAAGCCAGACTGAAGGCAAAGCCCATCTCTGCGGACACGACGGCCACATGGCAATTATCTGTGGCCTTGGAGAAAAACTAGCAGCCCAAAGACCTAAAAGCGGTGAAGTGGTGTTGCTGTTCCAGCCGGCTGAAGAAACCGGAGAAGGGGCAAGATGGATTTTGGAGGATCCGGAATTCCGGCAGATCACACCTGATTTTGCTTTTGCCCTACATAATCTACCTGGCTTTCCCTTGCATCAGGCAGTTATCCGAAAAGGCACCTTTGCGGCGGGAAGTACTGGTCTTACGATCTCGCTAACAGGAAAAACTTCCCATGCGGCCCATCCGGACGCTGGAATCAACCCGGCTCAGGCGATTGCGAAATTGATCCAAACACTTCCAAAGCTTACTGAAAACCTGCAAACTTTCGCCTTGGTGACGGTTATCCATGCAGAAATTGGGAGTCTGGCTTTTGGGACAAGCGCCGGAAAAGGAAGTCTGAGTCTGACCATTCGGGCATTTGATCAGGGAGATCTGGAGAAACTCATCGAAACCATCACTGAGGAAACCAAAAGAATCGCTTCGGCAGAAAATCTTGGATGTGAGCTCAGTTTTGTGGAATCATTTGCAGTTTCTCACAATGATCCCATTGCAGCTGAAATAGTAGAAAATGCAATGAGAGCCATGAATATAGATCTCATTGAAAAGCCTGAACCTTTCCGCTGGTCAGAGGATTTCGGTTTGTTCAGTCAAAGCTGCCCCTCATACCTCTTTGGATTAGGTGCAGGAGAAAAGAGTCCCCAGCTTCACGAGCCTACCTATGATTTTCCTGATGAACTGATAGAAACCGGGGTTAAAATTTTTGAGGGGATTGTCAGAAAAGTCAACGGGTGAAAGATTAAAATATGGATATACGAAATGATGCCAGTAGCCATAATTTCTTTGCTCACCCAGACAGAAGACCGATGACAGAAGACCGAAGTGGCCTACCGAGTCCTCTGTGAAAAGCTCTGTGCTCACTGCGGTTAGAAAGATAAAAGGAAAGCCGACTTTCGCCGGCTTTTTTAATGCTTTACAGATCTGAATATTCCGCAGGATAGAGCAATTTGGTGTCGTTTCGTGAAACTGTGTTGGCATATTCTGGAAGATCTTTCATTCCTGCCCAGTCCGGATCTGCCCCGAATTGCTTCCAATGATCATTTCTGATGTCCATATTCTCATGGGTGGTCATATACACCAGGTTAGGCATATTAGCTCCGGCGATAGTCTCTCCGTAAAAGATCGGACTACAGTTCAGCTTCTCGAAGATGTCCATTTCTCCAGAATTGAACATTTTCACCTTCTGCTTATAAAGACGCTCCGTGGCAGCTTCATAACTTCTCAGTTCATACACCCTTTCCTTCTTAGCATTGGTCAATTTAGATTCTGCAAACTTAGGCTGTCCGCTCATGGCCTGAAGTAACGAAGTTTCGATTCGCTTGTACGGAGGCTTGGTATGTGAAGCATTAATATAAGCATCTCCTGCCGCCTGATAAGCCTGGTCTTTTGCCAGTTTATCTTCCAGATCCACATATTGGTCCAGTGATTTGAAAGGTACAAATAGATAGACCGCCTTGCCTGCATTTGGCTGGGAGGCTATAGGTTTGAAAACCCCTACTTTCGCTATACCATGCTTGTGGGCGGCGGGTATAAAAGCATTGGCCAGGTAGTCGTCCAGCATTGCCTCCTGTTCCGCATTTTCTATATGGTAGGTTCGCAATTCATAGAAATCTCTCTTTTGGGCCATGAGATTTGTGCTCATGACAAATGCCACTGCTATGACACTTAAGAAAATCAGTTTACTTACTTTCATTTTAGGTTAGGTTTTAGGTTTAATTGTTTGGAATAGCATATACCCCATCGACTAAAGTACTGCTTAGGGGGCAAGGATAAAAACCATTCGTGGATTAGAAAGGAATGGGTAATTCTAACCCGCCAAGTCCGGGCTTGGACTCAGCAAAAACAGCTGCGACCTCTGCATAAAACCCTGCGGCCTCTGTGGTTTTTTAACTAGAAAAGCCGACTTACGCCGGCTTTTTATATTATTGGTTTGATTGTGCTTTTTTCATTGGATTACTACCTGTAGATGTACCCCGTGCCGCACCGGATCCTTTGAATAGTTCAAATCTGCTCGGCTGATATTGCGGAGGCCAATAGTTGTTTGACTCGTCGATATCTGCGGTTTCTCTTTTAGGATCCAGGATGATTTGAGTTACTTCCTTCTCTTTCACAAATACTTTCGTGACCTGAGATTCATTTTTTCTCCATATTTCCACAGGAATGCGATCGATTTCTGATGTGCCATCTGCATATTGGAACTCCAGTATAATAGGCATGACCAAGCCGCCTACATTCTTGAAAGTAATTTCATAGAAGTTCAGATCACGGTCCATCAATTCCTTTTCTTTGGGTGACAGGCTTGCCATAAACCGCTGATAACTTTCCTCATCCGCAGGAGTCACGGTAAATGGATTATAGCTTGTGTAGAAATCATGCGTTTCAGGATCTGCCTCAATGACCGTTTCTTTGACATCATTTCTGTTAAATTCTTTGGATACATAATCTTCTTCGCGTTCAGCTTCTGCCTTCATGTCCGCCATCTTTTCAGCCGGGGTACGATTATCCATCTTGTATAGTGCTACATTCTCAATAGCGATATCTACTGGTTCTGTACCGTAGAACCAGCCTCTCCAGAACCAGTCCAGATCCACTGCCGAGGCATCTTCCATGGTGCGGAAAAAGTCATCAGGAGTCGGATGCTTGAACATCCATCGGCGGGAATACTCCTTAAATGCATAATCAAACAATTCCCGTCCCATGACGGTCTCACGAAGGATATTCAGGGCAGTAGCTGGTTTTGCGTATGCATTAGGCCCAAACTGGATAATATTCTCAGAGTTGGTCATGATAGGCTCCAGGGTGTTTTTGGCACTCCTCATATAGGGAACAATCTTATGGGCCGGCCCACGGCGGGAAGGATAGTTACGGTCCCATTCTTGCTCAGCCATGAACTGCATAAAGGTATTCAAGCCCTCATCCATCCAGGTCCATTGCCTTTCGTCGGAATTTACGATCATAGGGAAATAGTTGTGCCCTACTTCGTGGATAATCACACTGATCATTCCATGTTTGACAGCATCAGAATAGGTGCCGTCAGGATCAGGACGCCCATAATTAAAGCAGATCATAGGATACTCCATTCCATTGGCAGCTTCTACTGAGATTGCTGTTGGGTAAGGGTAATCAAAGGTGTGAGAAGAATAGGATTTAAGCGTATGGGCCACTACCCGGGTAGAGTATTGGCCATAGAGCGGATTGGCTTCTTTGGCATAATAAGACATAGCCATTACATCCTTTCCGCCTTGCTTCACTGCCATAGCGTCCCAGATAAATTTTCGGGAAGATGTCCAGGCAAAATCCCGTACATTTTGGGCTTTAAATTTCCAGGTTTTCTTAGCCGTTGATTTTCCTTTTTCAAATTCTATCGCTTCGTCCTGAGTACGGATCACTACTGGGGCATCGTAGGTCTTCTTGGCAGTATTCCATCGGTTCAATTCCGTAGCGGACAGAACCTGGCTGGCGTTCTGCAATTCTCCTGTGGCGCCGACCATATGGTCTGCCGGCACAGTGATATTCACTTCATAATTGCCAAATACCAAAGCAAACTCACCAGAACCCATGAATTGCTTGTTTTGCCAACCTTCGAAATCTGAATAGACGGCCATTCTTGGAAACCACTCCGCCATAGTATAAAGATAATTGTCATCAGCTTCAAAGTATTCATAGCCAGGACGTCCTCCTATGTAACCAACCCTATTGGTGATGTTAAAGGTCCAATCCACCCCAAAAGTGAAGCTATCCCCAGCCTTCAAGGGGGTAGGAAGATCAATACGCATCATAGTCTTATTCACGGTCACTGGAAGCGGATTACCTTTGGCGTCTTTCACCTCTAGAACTTTATAGCCAAAATCGTCATTGGCCCAGATTAGACCTTCAAGGTTTCGTAGGGTCATTCTGGAACCTATGG
>CBFGUY010000279.1:0-4475 GCA_965651895.1 uncultured Algoriphagus sp.
AAAAGAAGATTTTTGCTGAAATTGGAACCCATGATTCCCCAGAAGGTTCTGTCATCGATGTCGTTGGTTTGCTTGCAGTTGATAAAGGATACATTCAAAGCTTTGTTCACGATAATGTCATAGGATCCCATGGAAACCGTGGTTCCTGCTCTGCCAATAGTTTGATAGGTTTTATGGCCTGTTAAGGTGGCGTTTTGGATGGTAACGTTAGTACAGTTACTGATATTGAGGAATCCATTGTAGGGGGCTCCCTGATCTCCTTCGCCAGTGATCCTATGCTCTAAGCCGTCTATGATCACATTGGATCTCTGTATGGAGATGTTTCTGCTATAATAGTTGTACTGTGATTCTTCCTGATTGGCTATGGTGGTAAAGCGACCGCCGGTGATCTTTAGTGTTTGATTATCGACAGGAAGAATGGCCATTTCCGTGATCTGATCAAAATCCCATATGATAGGCGTATTTGTGTCCACATTTCCATTTTTATCAATCAGGAAAATGTCCGTCTGAGAAGCACCGTTGTTCACGTTGGGGCCAAAACGAATATATCTTTTCGTGATTGAATCTGTGACAGTGATCAATGCCTGCCCCGGTAATTTCAAATCGACTTTCTCCTGATTTCTTTTCAGTGAACTTATGGTCTTCACCTTGTAGGGTTCCAGGCTGGAACTGACTAGGAAAACAGGGGCAGTCCGATTTTCAACCTCCGTATCATCAATGAGAAATGATGCTTCACCAAAATCAGTGTCTGTTTGGATAATTGCGGTGACCTCTTTTCCTCCAATGTAGTAAGTGGCTCCCTTGTCTGCTTTTACCGGCAGTCTATTTTCATTGGCAAATCTATGTGCTGCGGAGATGGCATCTATGTCATCTGTCTTCCCATCTCCTATGGCACCAAAGTCACTGTACCGAACTACCTCGGTATTGGTCAAATTGGAGTTTGTGAAAAAGAGATTAGGAATTATGGTGAAAGCAAAAAGCAGGATTAGGATATACTTGATCATCTTGGGCTGAATAAATAAGTGCCATTGAGGTCTTTAAGATGCGATTAATTATGGGGATTTGAAACTGTTCAATAGGATTAAGAAAATGCTAGATGAAAAATACTGGGGGAATGGAACAAGATACGATGGTGTTTCGTATTTTTATTTGTAACCTATAAAGTCATGAAAGTCAATGCATTAATTGATGGTGAATTGATCCAAGATGTGATGGAGGTCTCTGGTGCCAAAAACATTACCGAAGCGTTGAGGATAGCACTTCGCGACTATTTGTCTCGCAAAAAATTACGGGAATTGGCTGATCAAATAGTAGCGGAGCCAATAGCTTTTACTTATGGCGCTGACAGATTGAGAGAAACCAATCAGCAATGAAGCAGGTTCTTGTCGATACCTCAGTATGGATCGAGTTTCTAAAAGGTAATCCGGAATTCTTTGCTCCGATGATAGATTTGATGGAGAAAGGAGAAATGTAATCTTTGGAATTGATCTTTGCTGAGTTATTTCAAGAAGTAAAGAATACCAGAGAATTAAATTTGATCAAAGATTTCTATCGCCAACTTCGGATTTTGGATCAGCCGGGATTGATTTTTGAGTCTGGAGATTTTTCTAGAAAAGCTGGATTAATCAACCGTGGAATTGGTCTGATCGATACGGTCATCATTCATTCAGCTGAAAGATTTGGGTTGGAGATTTGGACTTTGGACAAGAAAATTATAAGCTTTTTAGGAGCTGGTGGAGTTTATCTACCCTAGTCTTTTTCCGATCAACCCGTCTTGGAGTTTAAATGGATCCCATATTTTTAGGAAGCCTCTAGTTTGATCGGCAGACAGATATCAACAGTTTTTTGAAAACATGTGACAAGTGCTGGCTCAAACTTTCTTCTTTTTCAGCTTTGCTCGGTCTTCTGCTTCCAGGAATCTAAACTGGCTAATGGCTGCGATCAACTCAAGTGGCAGAGGTTGATCCAATGGAAATTGAATGGCTCCCTTGGAAGTCACATAGTCCTTAAGTTCTATTTTGAATTTACTTACACCGCTATTGGTGGGGTAGAAGCCAATGTGCTTTTTGGCTGCTGCAAAATAAACCAACACCTCTGTGGTTTTGTATGCAGGCATACTATAGCTGATGACTTCTTTGGCTTTGGGGATTGCTTTCAGAATTGTCGTGCGCATTTGCTCTAGCTTTTCCCTTACTTCAGGTGCAGACCAGCTAAGATATTCTTCTACGGAGGATGGTTTAGGGTTCATCATTTTAGAGTAGCTGGATTTTAGTAATTAGACTCAAGATGGAAAATGGAAAGATTCTAGATTCAAGACCCAAGAATCAAACTATCAGCTCAATCTAGTTTATCCGCTGCAGGAACCAATTGAGCGCTCAAGTCCGGATCTTCCATATCCTTATCCAACGGGAACATTGGACGTTTGATACGCTTGTAGCCAAGACGTTCCAGATCCTGATCTACTCCGCCCGGAGTCAAGGCCATGATCCAATCTGCCCGCATATCATACAATTCAGGAACGAGGTAACCGATTTTGACCACCACGATATCAGCTTCTCTTGGATTTAATCCAAGGTTCGTGAAGTCACTTTCGTTATGATAAGGCTTACGTTTTTTGGTCACGATCACATGCACTGAGCCTACTTTCACCACGACTTCCACCTCGGCAGCCCCATCTCCTTCCTTGATCGCTTCTACAGTGCCTTTGAGCATTACAGGAGGAGCGAACCTATCATCAATTGCAGCTCCGGCTGTACCTTCTACTTTTCCGCCTACACCTGCGGCTAAGGCTTTTTCCACGAACTCAGGCCCAGGAATAGAAGCATATATCAATGTGGGGCTATTCTCTGATTTAAATTCAGGTCTTTTCAGGATTTCAGTCAGCGTCCAGGTCACATCTCCAGCTCCTCCGGCAGTTGGGTTATCCCCCATATCGGAGATCATAAATGGCCTTTTTTCACTAGCGATTGCCATGTCCAGACTTTCTTTCAAGGAAGCCACTGGAGCTACGAATTCGAATTCATTACGTACATCCCAGAAGCTCTTTGCCAATTCCTCAGCTGATTCCGTAACGGCTTTTTCATCATCGCCGGTCACCATCACCACAGCATGGTTTCTAGGTTCATCAGCCCAGGCATAGCCAATCCAGATTGCGGCATCGATCACACCTTCCTTTTTGGTTATGGGATCTACTTTTGCATAGAGACTTTTACCTGGATCAATTCTCGTACTGGTCTTTTCGCCAGGAAGCAATATAGGGACAGGTATCCACGCTTTATAGGCAGGCTTTCCTTTGCCGCTTTCGAGGCGATCCAGAAGGTTTTCTACCGCTCTTTGTTTTGATTCCAACGCATCCTCATGTGGAGCCATTCTATAGCAGGTGATCAAATCCGTGTTTTCTGCAAGTCTCCAAGATACATTCCCGTGCAGATCCATGGAGGTAGAAATCAACGTCTCTGGCCCTACAATCTCCCGAACTCGAACTATGAAATCTCCCTCAGGGTCATCCAGACCTACGACACTCATAGCTCCATGGATGTCAAAGAAAAGTCCATCGTAAGGCAGATTCTCTTTCAGTATGTCCAGCGTTTTTCCCACCAATTCCTCATATGCCTCTCTTGTCACTATCCCACCTGGAATGGCATGGCCTCGAAGTGTTGGAAACCACTCGGCCCTGCCACGATTCTCAGATGTAGAATCCAAAAAAGGGTAATAATTGAAAATGTCTGTGCCAACTCTGGTTCGGAAGGCAGCCACATCAGACGTAGCAGGAGAGAATGTGCTGGATTCTATAGCCAAGCCTGCAATGGCTATTCTGGGAAGAGAAGTGCTTTCTTCTTTTGCTGAGCATGAAACAAGAAGTAAAATGAGGGAAAAAAGCGACAAAATATTTCTCATAATATTGGCAATGGGGGTATGAATGTATGCAGATTGAAATCTCAGGATTCAATTTAGTGCATGATTTTTATACATTTTTAAATTTTTTTTAAAATGTTCTTTTCATTCATGTATAATTTCTATCAAGAGCTGCTATCTGTTTTTATGCTTTGCTAAAACTTGGGTAGTGTGTGCAAATCTATCAAGCCATCCCCTGTGATCCTTTCGAATAAAAGTGACCATGACCGTCCCGAAAAACCAGATAGCTAAAAAAAGTAAATAGAGGAATAAGTATAGCTTATCGTCAAACCTCGTGTCAATTAAGAATTTTGATACTTCTCCGACCATAAAGGGCAAAATTAAAAACACACCATACCTTGCTGTCAGGTCTTTATAAGTCAGCTGAAGACCATCCATTCTGATAATACGGATCCCGAGTATTTTTTTGCCAAAAGTTTGTCCATTTGTGATTTTACCTATGAATATAAAATAGAAGAAAATCAACCCTACTTTCATAAGGGAAAGGATCCAAATATTACTACTGAGCCCTTCTATGATATAGGAGGCGAATAAGATCACTAATAGTGAATCCACAAAAA
>CBFGUY010000280.1:0-4465 GCA_965651895.1 uncultured Algoriphagus sp.
TGATCCTCAAAGATCTGATCAAAATCCTTCATCCGGCTTTGCTTCCAGACTATGAGTTGTATTTTTATCAACAACTCGATGAAAAAAAGTAGTTCCATCCTTCTTCTTATCTCTGCTCTGATCCTGTTGGTTTGCAGTTTTCTGCTCAATGTCAGCTTGGGGTCGGTATCCATTTCCCCAAGCGAAATTCTCTCTGGGATTTTCACGGGAGAATGGACAAAGGCATCTCGTGAGCAGATTATTTTGAACTACAGGATTCCCAAAGCTATGGTGGCAATTCTTGCTGGCATAGGACTCAGCATCAGCGGCCTTCAGATGCAGACTTTTTTCAGAAACCCACTTGCCGGGCCTTATGTGTTGGGTATTAGTTCAGGTGCCGGCCTTGGTGTGGCGATTTTAATGTTGGCCGGTTCAGCCTTTGGATTATCTGCCTTTGGAGGGGCTATCAACCCTTGGGCGATTGCTATTGCCGGCACGCTGGGAGCAAGTTTGGTATTGCTTACCGTGAGTTTGGTTGCCTGGAAAGTTAAGGACAGCATGACGCTTCTGATCGTTGGGTTGATGTTTGGATCAGCGGTTTCGGCGGTTATTTCGGTCTTGTCGTATTTCTCAGGGGCCGAGGCACTGAAACTGTTCACTATTTGGTCTATGGGAAGTTTAGGAGGCTTGGTTTGGAATCAGGTCTGGGTGTTGGGATTGGTGATGTTTGTAGGGATTATTCCCGTAATTGCTTCGGTCAAATCCTACAATGGAATGCTTCTGGGTGAAAGCTATGCGAAAAGCATGGGGATCAACCCTGATCGTCTGCGTTGGTTGATGATTCTCAGCACAGGCTTATTGGCAGGGAGCATTACGGCTTTTTGTGGGCCAATAGCATTTATCGGAATTGCGGTGCCGCACTTGGCAAGGATGGTCTGGAAGACTTCAGATCACCGGATTCTTTTTCCTGCTTCAGCGCTGGTTGGGGCAAGTTTGTTACTCTTGTGCGATGCTGTCGGTCAGTTACCGGGATCGGCGCAGACGCTGCCTATCAATGCGGTGACATCACTGGTCGGAGCTCCGATAGTGATCAGTTTGGTGCTTCGCAAAAACTTCAGCAAAGAATTTTAGGCTATGGCAAAAACATCAATCATCGGTAGGAACCTTAGCCTTGGATACACCAAGGGAAAAGCAAGAAAGGAGATTTTAAGCGGATTGGATTTTGAGCTTTTGGCAGGTGAAATGACCTGTTTGCTTGGCCCGAATGGGGTAGGGAAATCAACTTTGGTCAAAGCTGTTTTGGGACAGTTGCAGCCATTCCAAGGCGAGGTGCTGCTGAATGGAAAGCCTATTCTGTCCTACGCTAAGGAAGTTTTGGCCAAAGAGCTGTCGGTTGTACTGACTGAACCCTTTTTTCCAGGTAATATGACAGTAGGGCAATTGGTGGCGATGGGGCGGATTCCTCACACAAATTGGACGGGAAAGCTGACAGACGCTGATCGAAAAGTAGTCGAAAATGCTCTTGAGGCCACGAAAATTAAATATCTATGTGATGAGAGACTTTCCGAAATAAGCGATGGTCAGCGGCAAAAAGCATTGATCGCAAGGGCTTTGGCTCAAGACGGAAGGGTGATGGTACTGGATGAACCTACTGCTCATCTGGATTTGGTGAATCGCTATGAAATCATGCACTTGCTGCGGGAGATCTCCAAAAGTCAGGAGAAATCAATTCTGGTGGTGACACATGATCTGGAGATTGCACTGGAAACAGCCGATAGATTTTGGTTGCTGAATTGCGGGACACCACTGATTTCCGGTTTGCCGGAGGATTTGGTGATTTCGGGACAGATCAATCAATTATTGCCTGGAGAGAATTTCCGGTTTAGCGTGGCAAAGGGAAGAATTGAATCGAAAGCTGAAGAATTAAAATTTGAGATTTCCGGGGCAAGTGAATTGGCTACATGGATTTCAAAAGCACTTGAAAAAGCAGGGGTAAAGGAATTGGATGCGGTAATTGAAGTTAGTAGAAATCCATTGTCTTTAAATTATAAAGGAAGCATTTTTAACAGTGTTGAAGGGTTTTTAGAGAGTTTGGCAAACTCCTAGAAAGTTGATATCTGTTTTTACCAAATAGAAACAATAGTTCACATAGTTTTTCTCTATTGATCCTGTAGAAGTGGGAATTGAAGTGTTCCAACCGTTCAATAGTCAAATTAAAGATCCAAAACTGCCTTCACTTTGATTCTTAGATTTACAATTTCTTGTTGGCCCAATTCACCTATCTTTTCTAGGAATCTGCGATTGTCCAAAGCTCTGATTTGATCAATAAGTATCTCAGAATGCTTCTCTAGCCCATAATTTCCTCCATTTATATATACTCGAAGAATATTTTCCTTGGGAGTTAGCTGGGTGGTAAGTGGACACACCAGCGTAGAAGGATGATCAACTTGATTGAGGAGATTGGTTTGAATAACTACAACAGGCCTAATTTTTCCAGGTTCAGTTCCTTTGGAGGGATTCAAATTGGCAAGCCAGATTTCATATTGCTTCATCTTCTTCGATTAAAGCATCAAATTCCGCCATAATTACAGACGAACTTTCCTTGCTTAAGTCAGAAGCTTCGGCAAATTCAGCACTCAATTTCTTTCGCTTTTGATACTTGTTATAGAATTCAAGTGCCTGGTTGATATACCTGTTTCGTGGAACCTTTTTGTCCTTAATAATTGCCTCCGTTTCTTCGAAGACATCCCTGTCCAGTTTTAAAGAGAGTGTTTTCATAATTATGAGTATATACTATAAATATATACTATTTTCAAATAGTTCCTTTTATTTGATTCCACAATTTCTAAACCACCTTCCAACAAAATGCTCCTCCAAATCCATTCAAAATCATTAATTGCATATTAAGACACTAATTGAAGCATCTTTTTCCTATATTTTGGGTTAAAATTTAGACTTTTAATTAGTTAAGACTTTATGTTATTTGAACTGATCCGTCTGGAACTCCTAAAAAGTTTCCGGTCAACGGCATTTGCCAAAAGCCTGATGGTAGCTATTTTTCTCGGTTTTCTGGCAATTATGTTGTTGGGATATCTGTTGATGGCAGGTATTTTTCTGAGCAAAATTTTGGGGGAACTTGCTGAGGGGCAAGATCCTATTCAGGTGCTCAACGCAGGTTTGATTTTCTTCTTTTTGGTGGAGTTTATGTATCGGTATTTCCTACAGCAACTTCCTGTGATTGAGCTGGAAAGTCTCTTGCACCTGCCGATTTCAAAGAAAAAAATCATGCATATGCTCTTGGGAAGATCGTTCTTTTCTATGCTAAGTATCATCGCTTTGGTGCTTTTCGCTCCTTTTGCATTTACCGAAATAGCTACTGAGTACGGTATTTCAGGCGCAGTGTCTTGGCTGGGAACGGTGGTGTTTATCAGTTGGTCTTTGCATTGGTTTATGCTGTGGTTCAAACAGCGTTTTGAGGACAGTCTGATCGGTGTGGTGATTGTATTTATCATCCTTCTCTTGGGTGGAGGATCCACTTACATGGGTTGGTTCAATCTGGGTGAACTGGTAGCTCCATTTTTCACATTTGCCATGAGTAGTTTTCTTCCCTTGGCTGTGATGCTGGTTGTTTGCTTAGTGGGGTATTATCTCGCATTCTCTTATTATCTACACAATGCTTATCTGGAGGATTTGGCAAAGGAAGAAGAAGCGCGTTTCGTAAACCAATCGGTAGGCTTCTTTTCGAGATTTGGGATGGCTGGAGAGCTTGCCAATCTGGAATGGAAGCTGATCATACGGCACAAAAAGAGTAGGACTTTTTTGATGCTAAGTGCATTCTTTTTGCTTTACGGGATGATTTTCTACAACAATCCACAGTACAATGACTCTGGAGACGGTAGCTTTAGTTTTATTTTCATATTTGTAGGAGTATTTATCACAGGGATATTTATGATCCAGTATGGCCAGCTGTTCTTGAGCTGGAATTCAGGTTATTTTGATTTTTTTCTCAATCGAAAAGACGGGGTAAAAAATCTGGTAAGAGGGAAATACCTGCTGCTACTATCGATCTCCTTATTATGCTTTTTGCTGTCTATACCTTACGTCTATTTTGGATGGAAATTCTTATTGATCCACTTGGCCACCTTCCTTTTCAATGCGGGTGTTCTGATTCATTTGATTGTCTATCTGGCTATTTGGAAGCCAAAACCAATGGATCTGAATAAGGGAGCAATGTTCAATTACGAAGGTGTGGGAGCAGCCCAGTTTCTGATGATTATCCCTATGATGGTGGCTCCCTACGTGATATATGTTCCTTTTGCCCTGATCTTTAATTCCTATGTTGGCCTGCTAGCCTTAGGTACCATAGGCGTGGTGGGGATTTTATTCTTCAACAAGCTTTCAACTATTAATGTAAATCGGGTATTGAAAAACCGATACGAAATTTCATCTTCATTCCGTCAAGAGTTATGATCCAAGTTACTGATCT
>CBFGUY010000281.1:0-4442 GCA_965651895.1 uncultured Algoriphagus sp.
CCATGGTGAGACAAATTTTAACGGAATCTTCCGATTAATTCAGAGGTTCCCTAGAACATCCGACCTAAGTTTAATATCTAAAGGAGTCTCAAACTCTAAGCGCTCATAGTAACTAGACTCATCAAGTACAATAGTTTCATCGTTGTCAAAATCACCATGAAATTTAATAACTTGAGTTACGCCATCTTTGATATTTGCAATGTCAGATACACCAGCAATTTTTGTAAATTTCTTGTTGTACAGTTCATATGATTTTTCTAGCCACCTATCATAGTTGGTGGTGTAAACCATTGGGAATTTTGAGTTTGCAATGAGCTTATGTATCTCAGAACCTTGCAAATCTACATTGGCAGAGTGCCAATTAGTATCCATCCAACTTCTGAGCGGGCCAATACTTCCTGTTTTTACTCTATAATATTCTGCTAGAGCTAAGTCATTTCCGAAAGATTTATATATTTCAGGGTCATATCCCAGCTCATCTGCAATATGATCGATTAGTTCTGACCATGTAGGAAGACCAAGATTTTTCGATACTCCTGCGCCGACAAAAAGTATGACATTCTTTTCTCGATATGAAGCTATAAGATCATCCATTACAGTACCTCCGATATAAGAAATTCTCGAAATTTATCGAAGGCCTTCTTGCGCATTGAAATTTCATTCTTTTTTTCTTTCATCTCGGCAAAGGTCACTTCAAAACCTTTGGGGATAAAAACACAATCCCATTGAAAATCTCTATTTCCTCTAGGCTCAGGGGCAATATTTCCATCTACAGCCCCTTCAAACGTATATACTTTTTTTGCATCGCAGAATGCAATAACAGTTTTTGCGGTTAGCGAGGTGTCTTCTAAAGCACCAAATAGTTCAGTGAACTTTTTTGCTTCCAATTTATCCCAAAACACTTGTGTTAAGCCGCCAGGAAAACCTCCTAAGCTGTCAATATACAATCCCGTATGCTCGATAAATACAGGGCGTCCGACTTGTGTAAACGCTTTTAACGCCTTGTCCCTTACGATATGGTTAATATCTTCTGTCTGTATTTCATGAATTGTTAAAGGTGCGTGAACTATAGAAACACCAATATTCCCAAGAATAGCCTCCACCTCTCGCGCTTTATGTGGATTCTTTGTAACGAAGTTAATTTCCATGCAAACCCTTAATAAAACTATACTTTTTTTGATTGCTATACATATCGCACAAATGCTGTATCGAATTTGCCTCACGATAAAATTCTAAATAGTCTTCAGTAAGGCTCGATAAATGTATTGAGGGATTATCAGAACATATAACAAACGGAACGTTATTATCAATAAAGTCGATCACTGGGTGTGACTCGCATTCCTTTACTGCAGTAGTAAGTCTGTTACTAATGGGGCAAACTTCAACACATATATCTTTATCTTTCAATAAACTCATCACCTCAAATGATTTTGATGCAGCAGTTCCGTGACCAATTCTGTCAGCGCCAAATTCATGAACTGCGCTAACTATATTTTCAGTTTTTCCGGTTTCTCCAGCATGAATAGTCACTTTAAGTCCGTACTTATCTTTTGCATGTAAAAAAAGTGAACCAGTATCAATTGGGGATGTGATATCTTCATTACCCGCCAAGTCAAGTCCAACAACAGTACTAGGCTTACCCAATTTTCCATATGCTCCCAAAAGAGATAGCAAGTGTTCTGCGGCACAATCACCTCTAGAAACAGTCAATATTAAACCTGCACTGATTTGGTGTCTTTCAGACGCCTCTTCAATTTCCGATACAACCCAGTACAATGCTTCATCTACCGAAATATTATTTAGCAGTGCCAAGTAGATAACGCTATTACGAATCTCAACAAATGTAATGTTCTGATATTTCAAGTTTAGGAAAGCACTTTCCACTATTAAACCAAGACAGCTTTTACTCTTGGGTATAAGTCGTAATGCCTGCCAAGGTTTCAAATATGATGCCAGAGAGTCTGCGGGCAGAGAGATATTCAGGTCTTTTTCTAGATCAAATCCAGGAGGTAAACCAGATCTATCTTTTACTAATAAATTTCGTACAACATCGGTGCTGACCAACCCATTTAGATGAACATGAAGCTCACCTTTTTCCATTAATTGAATATCATTTCTATTCATCGATTATCACTTGGCATTCGAGTTATACAGGACAGCTAATTCCCGCCACATAGGCGAGCTTTCGAACCCAAGGCACTAAGTGCCTGTTTGTGCTGCCGTTTGTTAGAAATCATTCGTCGCCATTGTTTGTAATCCCAAATGGAATATGAACTGAAGGTGCGACTTCGCTTGAAGTCGCTAAGTGTCCGGATTGATCATCAAAGAAAATGTGAGGCTTAAGAACATCCAAAACTAACTTTTTCTCAATTCCTCCTAGGAAAAATGCATCATTTGCCATCACGCCCCAGCTTTTCAATGTATTGATCGCACGCTCATGTGAAGGAGCATTTCTCGCAGTTACAATTGAAACCCTAAGCCGGTTTTTGTAAGATGAATCGGACTTTTTTTTGTCTTCTTCTGCTTTCTGTATTTTTGATATTCTTAGAAGGAACTCCTTAAGGGGGCCACCGTCGTGCGGTGTCATGACATTTGAGGTTTCATGACTATGAAATTTATTAAGGTCGCCTTTTTGCATAACAATTTCTGATTCATCATCGGCAATCACCCCGTCAAAGTCGAATGCAATCCGAAGCGTTTTGTCATCTGGATCATCGATTTTTTTGGAATCCATTACATATCCCGCTGGATACCCTTTTGCAATCGCTTCCAATACATCACTATTGTTTCCTGATAAAAAAAGTGAAATGTTTAGTGCGGGAATATAGTCGTAAGGAGAAATTCCCTGCTGGAATATTGCTCGAGTAATACCAAGTTCAAAGTGCTTAATAGAATTCATCACCCGAATACCTGTGTCAGGATCGTTCCGGGAAAGCAACACAACCTCAACTAATGGACCATCTTTAGGATCACTAAGATCATTAAGTGAAAGAAGCCGTTTAATAAAGGAGAACGAAATACCCTCTTCAAGAGGGACGTTTTTATGACTCTCTTGATACTCACGATACTTTTCTTCACCTTGAGTTCGAAAAACCTTATCAGATTCAGATAAGTCAAACATAGCACTTGATGCTACCCCGACTACTAGTCGGTCTTTAAGCTCGTATGGCACAATTTCTCCTTTGACTTCTAACGAGGCTGTAGAATACCCGGATAAAGCCATGGTTTCCGCGACAGCTCTGATCTAAATTCTTAACTTCACTCATTTTCACTGACCTGCATTACCTTTTGTTTCCGGACCTTTAACGAGCAAAATATGATCAATTCTGCCGGAGTATGGCTTCAGAAGCCACTCCAATATCGCTTCCATCCCTCATCGAGCTCAACTTCATGCTTCGCTAACTTCTCGATATTATGCACCAATACAAAACAGTCGCCACTGATCCTCCACTTTGTCTTATCCCTTTAAGCTGAACCGGTTCAGTCCTTTGTTTGATCAAGGTTGCCAATCACCGGTTCAATCACTGACATACGATGGCCGTATATCTCCTTTCCTATCTGACAGTCGACCTGATGCCGCATGTCTTAAATGCCCTGTTAGCCTTGCCAATCATCAGGAGTCCGTAGAGCTTTGTTTTTCATAAAAAAGTCATAATCCTCAACCACGTTAGATATATCCACAGTATGTAATTTTGCGATAGCTTTCCACTCAGCCACAGCTGCGTTCGAAAAATTATAGTCATCGATATTGGTAAATAGTTTTTCGTCGGGTGGCAGGGCGTTATTAAGCTTGAGTGCTATTTTTCTTTTATGTTTATGTTCTACTGCGTCATAAATTGTTGCCACAACTTTCTCTATTTCTGCGTTGCTAGCATCAAGATCGTTTAGTGTGTCGGAAATATTTTTGGTGTATTCCAACTTGTAATGAAGTGGAAGGTGTTCGAACGGACTACTCACCGACAACAGCGCTATAGTGGGTTCAGCAACACTAGTCAGGACTTGCCTCAATTCTTTGATTGCCAAATTAGCTTTCTCAACTTCATGTCTAATTTCAGTTTCAAATCCTGGCCCTTTAATTTTTGAAAATTTGTCGATATTAAAGAACACCAAGCCGAGAGAAAAAGATAAAATGCATATAATTGCTGCCAACTCTTTCTCATTAAAGGCCATATATATTGATGTTAGTATCATCAACAAAACCATTAGAAAAGAGACTACTCTCCTTGCATCTATATTTAACGCTTTCATATAGTTCAAAAATACTCCTATCTATAAGGTCATCACTGATTGATAACGCCAGCGTAAAATCCGCAACAGTAACTTGTTATACCTATTTCTGATCCCACCCGACGACCACACCATTTTCTATGACGATTTTTAGCGCATACGGAACCTGTCAACCTGATTAAGACAGCTCTTTAAAAATTAATGTCGATTTCCGC
>CBFGUY010000282.1:0-4431 GCA_965651895.1 uncultured Algoriphagus sp.
AGCATCAGCACTAAAAATGAAAAACGCATAAGCTTACCTGGTTTTGTTAAAACTTAGTTTTCAAATTGAATATCGAATTTTACTTCAGAACTTACTTTTGTTGTGATCACAAAATAATTTATTCTTACTACGGCACCACAAGCTCCATTTGCAAGAATTACCGTATAATAATAGTCGTCACACTTTCTAGTAACATTCTGATTTTCAATAAATCCACATGAGGGATGAATTATGCGACCAGCCAATAATATATTGCTTTCAAAATCAATAACCGGCCGTAATGTATCTTCTCGTATTCCCACATACTTTTCATAATCTTGCTGGTTTTGTATTATGAGGTTTACGGTAGTTTCATTGTCATCCACATTCTGCACCCAAGCATAGGGTGTATTCAGATCAAAAAATGTTTGAGTTTCAACAGTAGTGTGATCTCCTTCCGATGTACACGGAGCATGTTCTTCACAACTTGCCCCCATTAACAAGCTACAGATCACAAGCAGGCATTTCGCTTTTCTTGTTCGGTTTGAATTTTTCATAACAGTGTAATTATTCTTTTCATATCTTTATATTTTTAGTTAAACAATTAAAGACTGGCACTATTCGGCCGGCTGAAACAATAGAAACTTTTCCTCATCATAGAATAGATGCAAACCTTTCGGGGACATCTTGAACGTGACCACTTTATTCATTGTCTCGATATACAATGGACCGTCGAAAAGCTCATTGATTTCAGTAGCATTGCCAAAACTAGAAATCAATAACTGATTATTGCTCATCGAATATTCACCATACGCCTCATTGGTAGAAGTCATGCCTATGATCGTTCCACTTTCCGCAAAAACAAGGATAAAGTTGTCATCCGAATGCGGCTCCGCCAGTTTGATTTCCCCGTCCTTTTCGTCAGCAAAACCGAGTAATTTCCAGCGGGTTCCCACCAAGGGAAATGAAGTGTATGCAGGATTTTCGGGAATCCGGTCTAGCGAAACAGTTGCCCCCGGTTCAAGAGGCGCTTCACTCTCCTGACAGGACGAAACCATCACCCCCGTGATCAATACCAATAATGTGACTAGTGCCTTCATAAGATCTAAGAATTAGTAATACTTATAGATAGGACGATAAAAGTGGACTAAACGCTTCAACAAATAACAAAAAAGATAAAAAAAGCCAAACACAGACACCTGAATTACAACTAAATACAAAAATATCCTAGGAAAAAAGAGACCATCTGGAAGAATAGAGGCCTGTGCGGAGACAGACCTTGGCGGAGAAATTTACTCCCTAAGACATCTTCAGGTAAATAGTCCTTCACCCCAAACCGGATTGAAATTATCGATTTCCGTGAGGAGACACTCATGGGGGCTGTAGGCTCTCCTACTCACAGCTTGCGTTCGTATTGCTTAATTTACCTCCGTAAGAGAAAAATTTGACGTCTCTGGTGTCTCAGGAACGGTATTCTTTTCATAGAGTGAATTATCTAGGAAGGAATATTTCTGCCATCATGCAGCGGGCACTTCCTCCACCAAGTTTTTCTATAGTGGGAATAGACGGACTGATGATAGTGGTGTACTTTTCTATCAGCTGGATCTGCCCGATAGTGAGGGAATCCAGTGCGGATTCAGACATTACCGTGAATTTTTCACCCCCATCATTGCCTACTTCCAGCATGTTCCCTGCAAACAGAAACTTTTGTTTTGGTGTGATGGGAACTAGTTTTTTACCTGATTGGGTCAGACTTTTTTGCACAAGTTGTCTTTCTGAGGCTTTGGTAATAGCGTCTAGGCAAACCACAGCCACATCAGTACCTATATGCATCATCACATTGGTATGGTAAATCGGACTGATTGCTCCCTTTATCTCCTGAACGGCATGGAATCCCACTACTTTATATTCCAGAATCTTCCCTAGGTAATCAAGCGGAACAGGATGTGTCCGCTCAGAATAGCAGGCAAAAATCTGTTTGGACTGATGATCCATCACCATACTTCCGGTGCCCTCGAGAAACTGCCCATCCTCCTCAAAAAAACTCAAATCTATGATTTCATCTACACTAAACTTACGATTCATCAGGTGCTCGATGAAATCCTTTCTCCGTTCCAATCGACGATTGGGGGAATACATGGGATACAAGATCACTTTTCCATCACCGTGGGTACTGAACCAGTTATTAGGAAAAACCGCATCAGGCTTCGCCGGTACCGGGGTATCTTCTTCCACAATGACATGGACTCCCTGATCTCTCAGCATTGCCACAAAGCCATCAAACTCAAGTTGTGCCAGTGTATTGATTTCATCTCCAGGCCGGGCATCAGGTTTTTGATAGAAGTTATTCCCGGCGGTTTCAGGATTGAAGCCGAAACTGGCCGGTCGAACCATCAGAATATTGGAGGAGATCTGCATAGCTATTATTTAGAGGAATACTTGTAGAGTACGGGATCTATATTGAACCGTTTTTCACTCAGCGTATAGAATGAGGTTCCATCTGGACTAAAGCCAATAGCTTCACCCTGAGGTTCTGGAGAATATGGCAATTCCAAAGGCTGCCTACGCATAGCCTGCACTACTGTTTCTCCAAGGTTTCTTTTCCAATAGTAAATGGTAAAATAATTCTTCACCAGAATCTGACTGCCATCTGATGAAATATCTGCAGCAGTAGAACTGGTAAATGGTAATTTAATCAGCTCTTCTAGTTCAAAACCCTCATCTCCGAATTTGTTAACTGGCAGGCGATACAGGGTATTCAGGCTATCACGCTTTGAGATGATAAAGAGATCACCTGAGACAGGATCGACCATGAGTGACTCCGCATCCCTGGCACCTCCCGGATAGGTCAATGTTGTTTTCTCAGGCAGCACCTGACTGGAGAGGCTGCCTTCGATAGGTTCTGGTATTCTATGTATGGATATGTCTTTATGCACAGCGTTGTTATCTCCGATTTCCCCTATATAGATATAGCTCTGTCCATCTGGTCCCGGACCTACAGCTATATCCTCCCAGTCTCTGTTTTTGGTTTCCAATAATTCTACTTTCCCCACGGTATTTCCTAGGGTATCCAGGAGATATACTGCGGCCTCTCCTCCGCTATCGTTATGGACGTAAATAAGACCGGGGATAGTACGGCTACATGCCAAGCCTGATATTTCATCCAGTTCATCGTCAGTCAAGGTAGCAATCGGCACTCCTTCTCCGAACGTTTTGCTTGGTTCCTCCTGGGCCTTGACACAGGAAAAAGTAAAGAATAAGATGGTGGCCCCTATAGTTATCTTCATGTTTACTATTTGTCTTTTGAAGGTGGCTGTCCAACTGATACAGGACAACAACTCTCCCAATTGATTAAAACCCACAAGCAACAGGTAATTCCCTGCTTGATTTCTTATCTTGTCCTAGGTATGTACATAATAAAAGTAAATAAAATGGCGAGTTGCCTTACTATAAGTCGAACTCTTTACCTTCAATTTTATAAATAGGAAACCAAGCAGCTAAAAAATGGATCCAATATTAAAGAAAATGACATGGAAGGAAGGAATGAATATTCAAATCTGGAATACTCCTTCTGAATTAAACGGATTAATTTCTTCTTGGGAAGCTGATGGTCTTATCCATCCTGGCTCCCAGCCTGATTTTATGCTGGCGTTTGTCCAAACGGAAGATGATGTAAAAAAATATTTTTCCGAAATGCAAAGTCTTGCACCGGATGATCAGCAAATTTGGATTGCATATCCCAAAGGAACCTCCAAGCGATACAAAGCAAAAATCAACAGGGATTCAGGTTGGGCCTACCTAGGGCAATTTGATTATGAGGGAGTACGGCAAATCGCAATAAATGAAGACTGGTCTGCACTTCGATTCCGAAAGATCGACTACATCAAAACTATGACACGAAAGTTCAGCGTAAAGGATCAAAAGTGAATTGATGGTGAAACCGTCCTATAAAGAAACCTTGGGAAAATGAAGCAGATTCTCTGAATTGACCGAGTTCCATTTCAATTTCACCCTACGGTGACTTAATGGTCATCGTTATTAAGCCTATATCACCCTTGGCACCTAATTAAGGGTCTTATAAGGATAGAAATTCTAAAAATTAAGTCCTTGATTTTGAAGCATGAAAGAATTTAAAGAGAGAAAGATCTGTATTTTTTATCAGCTCTATTTGGAATAAATGACTTAGCCTCCTACATTTGCATCACCAATTCGGAACAAGCCCGAATGAAAACAAAATTCCTTCTTAGCTCAGCTGGTTAGAGCATCTGACTGTTAATCAGAGGGTCCTTGGTTCGAGCCCAAGAGAAGGAGCTCCAAAGCCTCATTTCGAAAGATTTGAGGCTTTTTTTTTAAAATTTCATCTATAAAATTTTTCATCTACAGATTAAGACTATGTTTGGGATCAACCCTGAAAGCTGGGGGATTTTCACCAAACGTTCCTACGGAACGATA
>CBFGUY010000283.1:0-4418 GCA_965651895.1 uncultured Algoriphagus sp.
AGAAACAAAGGATGGCAAGTTGGTGATTACGGGGAAAAGAGAGCAGGTGATAAATACTGATTACGATAAAGAAAGCTCAGACTGGAGAAAAAACCGGGAATTTGCTGAGTACACCTCCTCAAGCATCAATACTCGTGGCAAATATGAATTCCAGTATGGAATCATGGAGGTGCGCGCAAAAATAGATACAGCCATGGGTATGTGGCCGGCAATCTGGACATTAGGTGTTTCCAAGCCCTGGCCTTCCAATGGGGAAATTGATGTAATGGAATACTATCGGGTGAAAGGTGAGGCAACCATTCTTGCCAATGCAGCCTGGGCGGATGAGGGGCAGTACAATGCGAAATGGGATGAAGCTAAAATACCTTTTTCTGAATTTTTACAGAAAGATCCCGAGTGGCCTGATAAATTCCATCTTTGGCGAATGGAATGGACGGAGGATGCTATTAAGTTGTTCCTAGATGATGAGCTATTAAATGAAGTTGATCTTGCACGGACTGTTAACCCAGATGGATTCAATCCATTTCACCAGCCTCATTATATTCTGCTCAACCTAGCGATTGGGGGAAATGGCGGTGATCCTAGGGCTTCTGCTTTTCCGGGAGAATATGTGGTGGACTACGTAAGGGTGTATCAGAAGTAAAATTCTGTTAGGTTTTGCTGCTTCTGGAGAAGCAGCAAAACGGGTATTGTGTCAGTTCTTGCAAATAGAGAATTTTATAGGGCTCATTTTGATAGTTGCTTCTCCAAACCCTAAAAGTGTCTATCAAATTGTGTCCTCTGTCTAAACCTCCGTGGACTCCGTGGTTAATGTGAAATTTATGCCTTCATTCATATGTTTTTGAACTATCCGCGATCATCTCATTGATCTCGGCAAGCTCCTTCTCTGTCAGGTCTCTCCATTTTCCCACAGGAATATCCAGGTGTACATTCATGATCCGGATCCGTTTGAGTTGCACCACTTTAAAGCCAAAGTGCTCACACATGCGCCGGATCTGGCGGTTTAGACCTTGGGTGAGGATTATCCGGAATTTGAATTTGCTGATACGTTCTACACTACATGGGTCTGTAACTGTATCCAAAATAGGTACTCCAGCCCCCATCAATCTGATAAATTCATCGTTCACAGGTCTATCTACTGTGACGATATATTCCTTTTCATGATTGTTTTTTGAGCGAAGAATCTTATTCACTATGTCCCCCTCACTGGTTAGGAAAATCAACCCCTCACTGTCTTTGTCGAGTCTTCCTATAGGGAAAATCCGCTGGGGATGCCCTATATAGTCTATGATGTTGTTCTTTTCTCCTTTCGTATCTGTGGTGCTTACTATTCCAACCGGCTTGTTGAAAGCTATGTAAGTGTGGACTTGTTTGGGTTTACCTACAGCCTCTCCATCCACGGCCACTACATCATTAGGGCCTACTTTGGTGCCGAGTTCTGGTACTTGTCCATTGATGGTGATCCGGCCTTCTTCCAGGAGTTTATCAGCTCCGCGTCTTGAGCAAAAGCCAACTTCACTGAGGTATTTATTGATTCGGATGTATTGATCTGCTTCCACTGTAAATAGAAAATGGATTTCGCTGCAAGTTACGTAAACTGATTGAAGACTTTGTTTTGATTAGCCGCTGAGTACACGGAGTTTTCCGTAGGGAGCACAGATTGTCTAAATTTTCGAAGCTTGGGCTGAAAGAGCGAAATCTCCGGCTTCATTTCCCAATCTAGCGATAGCAGTCTGAAGACTGCATTATAATTAGTCCAAGACTGAAGTCTTGAACTAGTTCCAAAGAGGTCGATGATATGATCTCTGCGCAGCCTCTGCATACTATGTGGGAAAAAACGAAAAAAGCGTAACCCCGGAGATTTACGCTTTGTATTTGAGTGGGTAAAACTACTCGCTTTGTACTGAAACTGCCGGTTCTGGAGCTTTTGCAAGTAACACTTCAGGATCGCCTGGAAGCCTGATTGCCGCCAGTCTTTCCATATATTCTACTTTCTTGGATTCGAAGGCCATTCTGTTGCTGGCTGCAATTGGCTCAGAAGGAGGGATTTTTTCCTGTAACCAATCTTCCTGCTTGCCATTTTTCCAGAATCTAAAACATAAGTGTGGTCCAGTAGCCAAACCTGTACTACCTACATAGCCAATCACCTGACCTTGCCTGATCCTTGTGCCAGGCTTGATGCCCTTGGCGATTTTTGACATGTGTAAGTACTGGGTGGTATAGGTTCCGTTATGTTTGATTTTTACATAATTTCCATTCGCAGATGTATAACGTGCATCGGTAACAGTGCCTTCGCCTACTGACCGGATTTCTGTCCCGGTAGGGGCGGCGTAATCAGTTCCTAGGTGGGCTTTATATCGCTTCTGTACCGGGTGGAACCTGCGTAAATTGTATCTCGAACTGATTCGGGTGTATTTCAGAGGATCTCTTAGAAACGCTTTTTTGAAGCTTTCTCCATTTTGATCGAAAAAATTCACCTCACCGTTTTGTTCAAAAGGAATAGCATAATAAGGTTGACCTTTATGCTCAAAAAATGCGGTTTGTATTCCTGAGACACCAACAACTACCCCGTCGATCACTTTTTCTTCGTATGAGACTTTGAATTTGTCTCCCTTCTGCAAGGCTCCAAAATCGATAGACCATCCATACAGATCGGCAAACTGGTCAATGATGTCATAGGTGACGCCTTGTTTTCCCATGTCAGCAGATAGATTGGAATTAATAATTCCACCTGCTTCTTTGGTTCTGTATTCAGCAGGCTTTTCTGCCTTATATATGTCGATGGAGTCTAGGTTGAAGACTACATATTCGGCAGGATTGGGTTCGTAGATGAAGAACTGTGCCTTGGTAGAATCTGCGGGTGTCACTACAGTGAATTTCTTATTGGCAGCTATGCCCCTTACATCAAAAATCTCTTTTGATTTCTTGGCGATTTCGTCAATGATCTGATAGGGGACATTGAAAGGAGCGAGGATGGATCCGAGTGTCTGGTTTTTGCTGACGGTGCCTTCTACTATATTCAGCCCCGTGACATTGATCCCGTAGAGAAATACCTGATTTTGAAGAGAATCCAATAAAGGTGGTTCCACGATCTCAGGTTCCTTTTCTGCCTGAAAAGGAAGGCTGAAAAACTGGAGCGAAGATGCTGCGCCAATGGTGATAACGAGTGCAGCAATTCCTATCCAAATCTTTTTCATTAATCTATATTATGAGGGGAATTTTTGAAAATTTATTCAAAGAAGCAAAAAAGGGCTTTTTATCCAAGTTTTGAGGTAGAAACCTTTTGCTCGCTCATTACCAACTATTGTACCAACGTTGAAAAGGGACAGCATATTTTATAGTACTACTTTTTTCCGAAGGAAGAGGAAACTTCATTTTGAAATTGTCTTTTATTGAAGGTTTTGCCTGTTTTTTGGAGAAACTGTGAAGAAATTTTAGAAATAAATGCTAATCCTGCAATGAATCCTGTAATCTCACAGTCATTTCTTTATCTTTGACCTCCCAAAAAAACTAAAATAACATGCTGAGAACGCATACTTGTGGCGAACTTCGCCTTGATCACATAAATCAAGAAGTGACTCTTGCCGGCTGGGTACAGCGCGTAAGAAATAAAGGCGGATTGATCTGGGTTGACCTTCGGGATAGATATGGATTGACCCAGTTGATTTTTGAAGAGGAATCCAGCGAAAAAGAATTATTGGAAAAAGCCGCAATACTGGGCCGGGAATTCGTAGTGCAGGCTACCGGAACTGTGATCGAGCGTACCTCCAAAAACGATAAAATCCCCACTGGTAACATAGAAATAAAGGTTACTGCATTGGAGGTGTTGAATGCCGCAAAAGTTCCTCCATTTATTATAGAAGATGAGACAGATGGAGGCGATGAACTCCGGATGAAATATAGATACTTGGACTTGCGGAGAAATGTAGTCCGTGAGAAGCTTCAGCTACGTCACAAGATGATGCAGGAGACACGCAAGTATATGGATGCGCAGAACTTCATCGAGGTAGAAACCCCTGTTTTGATCAAGTCCACTCCCGAAGGAGCCCGTGACTTTGTCGTGCCTAGCCGTACCAATCCGGGTGAGTTTTACGCCTTGCCACAATCTCCCCAGACCTTCAAGCAGTTGCTGATGGTTTCTGGCTTCGATAGATATTTCCAAATCGTAAAATGCTTCCGTGATGAGGATCTCAGAGCAGACCGTCAGCCTGAGTTTACCCAGATTGACTGCGAAATGGCTTTCGTAGATCAGGAAGATATCCTAAATACCTTCGAAGGATTGACTAAGCATTTGTTCAGTACTGTGAAAGGTGTAGAGCTGGAAGAAGTGAAGCGCATGACCTATGCGGATGCCACGAAATATTATGGTAACGATAAGCCGGATCTTCGTTTTGAAATGAAATTCGTTGAGCTGAACC
>CBFGUY010000284.1:0-4382 GCA_965651895.1 uncultured Algoriphagus sp.
TATCCCCAGCCGTCTCCATCTATGGATGTTTTCAATTCAGGAGGCATATCGCGCACAAGTCGTTGAACGGCATGATTGCCACCATGAAACTCATCATTATCCACAAATCCCCAATACCATAGAAGTTCTGGGTTATTATCACCTTCGTTTTCATCTGCCCAAATAGCTTCAAAATCATCCATAAGATGTTTGCCGGAGGCACCTGCTATCTCTATCGCCTCTCTGGCTGCAAGCTCGGCATTTTGCCAATCCCCGATAGTCAAGTAAGTTTTGGCCAGCATCGCAGCTGCTATCACTCTGGAAGGTGCTCCAGGATAAATAGGCTTTAACTGCAGGTTTTCCTTTGCAAAAGTAAAGTCATCTATTACCTGCTTTAACACCTCACTCTTTGGACTTCTGGGCAGGTGAAAATCCTCAAAGGTACTTGCCAGATCCAAATACAATGGAACATCTCCATAAAATTGGGTCAAAAACAGATAGGAATATGCCCTATAAAACGCTGCCTCTCCCAAATAAGGAGCCTGCAAAGTAGGTGTAAAGTTCTCATCTGTCGACAAAGGAATATTTGCCAATGCATAATTTGCAGCATTGATAGATACATAGGGATACCTCCACCAACTCTTGACGTTCTCATGAGTTGGAGTGATATTCCATTGCTCCAAAGCTATGGACGCAGCCCTTACTGGTCTCCAATAACTATCATCCGTCAAAGCATCTAAGTGAATGGTAAAATCCCTATATAGCATATTGGCATTGCCTCTAAACCAAGGCTCATAACAGGCATTCACTGCCGCCCTTGCTGACTCCGCCCCTACGAAGAAATTCGCTGAATTGGGACGGTCCAATGGGTATTTGTTCAAGAATTCATCTTCATTGCAACTGGAAACCAACAAGATGATGACAAGAAGAAATAACTGCTGTATGTAATTTATAGATTTAGTCATGTGAATTAAATTTTGGGTTTAAAAGGCTGCTTTTACACCGAAAGAGATAGTTCTAGGAACCGGAACTCCCGTCACTGTAGCATTCATTCCTGATCCAGATGCTGTGGCATTGCCTACCTCGGGATTATGATTTTTTGTAAAAGTGTAGGCATTCTGCACACTTAGATAGAGTCCGAGGTTTTCGATTTTAGCTTTGGAAATCATGACTTGGGGAAGATCATAGCTAAAAGTGACATTTTGGATCCTGAGATAAGAAGCTTCCTCCAGCCAAAAGTCCGAAAACTGTTCATTCCCTCCCGATCCATTTTTGTTCAACAGCGGGAAATTCCCATCAGGGTTTTTGGTAGGATGATACCGATCTATCAGTCGTACATCTTCATTTTGGGCAAAACTGGTCATCAATTGAAACAAATCTGTGGACTGTCCAGGGCCATAAAACTCATCTGCACCATGGGAGCCTTGGAGCTGGATAGCTAATCCGAAACTTTTGTATCCGCCCGAAATCACCCCTCCATAGAAAAATTTGGGATATCGATTTCCGATCAGCGTACGATCTGCCTCATTGATTTTCCCATCAGGTGATCCTGTCAAGTTTCCATCAGCATCATAGCCATTTATATCCATTATCGCTATGTCTCCTACTTTTTTGGTGGGAAAACTCCCTCCCTTATACATTTCCAATTCTGATTCTTCACGAATTAAGCCATTTGACTTATAACCGAAGAAAGAATGAGCCGGAGCTCCAATCTGATGCTTGTAACTTATGCGACTGGCGCCCAGAGTAATTTCATCACGACCGGCCAGATCTATCACTTCATTTTTGATATGGGAAAAATTCAGGCTTGCATCATAATACCAAGAAGAGTTTCTCCCTCTTGCTCCAACTACCAGTTCTATCCCCTTGTTTCTGACATTTCCACCGTTGATTACAGGAGAACCAGATAAGCCAGAAGATCTCGGAATAGGCTCTGCAAACAGCATGTCATAGGTATTGTCAACAAAATAATCTATGGTAGTATAGTACCTTCCTTGGTGTGTGGTCAAATCCACTCCAACATTTGCCTTTTTGGCTGATTCCCAAGTGACATTCTGGTTGATAGCTGAGGTCAGAGTATAGCCTAAAGCCGGAAGATTATTCGATACAGCTCTTGTATCTTCCAAAGCAGCACTAGTCCCATATATCCCGATCGAATTGACATTGCCCAGAGTACCATAACTAGCCCTCAATTTCAGTTCATCTATCCATGAGCTGGTGTTCAAAAAAGACTCCTCTGAAATCTTCCAAGCTACCGAACCGGAAGGAAATACTCCCCATCGGTTCTCCTTGGTCAATCTGGATGTACCATCTCGCCTGATAGTTCCGGTAAAGAGGAATTTGTCCCGAAAGGAGTAATTTATCCTGCCAAACATGGAAACCAATGACCAGTCACGAAAATTATTACCATTGATCTGACTGGTAGGATTTCCTGCGTCTAAGTATCTGATTTCATTATTTATGGTTCCTGTTCTTTGCCCATAAAGCACTTCCGATGAATTTTCCTCACGTGAGTATCCTGCCAAAAAACTAAGCTGATGGTCCTCCAAATCAAGCTTATACCTCAGCAAATAGTCATTGCTCCAATAGACATTTTCTTGAAACTCCTTGTAGACCGTATTGACATTGGTTCCGCCCCATCCATATTGAGGGGGGATTCCAGGCACAAAATCAGATTGCTTTTTCCCGGCATAGTTCAAATTGCCACGCACGGTAAACTCAAGGTTTTTGACGGGTGTAATAGTGATATAGAGATTTCCTTGTAGTCCTTTCCAAACAGACTCTTGACTGCTATTTTCTGCCTCCCAAATGGGATTGACAAAAAAATGCTCCAGACTTGGCTCATAGATTTTACCCCAATCTCCATCGTCTTCCTTATTTCTAGTCAGGGGTACTTTGGTAAGGGCTTTCCGGTAATATGTCTGATCCCCCAAAATCTTATTTGAGCTGATATTTAGAGAATTACCAAACTTGAACCAATCTCTGATTTTATGATCCGTATTGATTTGAAAAGTATACTTTTTTTGCCCCGTACCGATGACCATTCCTTCCTGATCCACCAGATTGGCAGCTACAAAATAGTTGGACTTCTCAGAACCTCCCGACACCGATACATCATAGGACTGGATAAAACCCTGCTGGAGCATCAAGTCTT
This sequence comes from uncultured Algoriphagus sp., assembly GCA_965651895.1. Taxonomy (GTDB): domain Bacteria; phylum Bacteroidota; class Bacteroidia; order Cytophagales; family Cyclobacteriaceae; genus Algoriphagus. Next base: position 3,134 of record CBFGUY010000284.1, read on the forward strand.
TCCAATTGGTATCGACTCCTTCATAATAGGCGAGGTCATTTTGATCCCAATCTAGTGGCAAATTGGAGTTTTCATATGCCTCCGTCCATAGTTCCAAAAACTGGTCTGCATTCAATAGCTCATGCCGTAGGTTCCCCTCATTACTTACTCCCACATAGGCATTGAAGGTAATCTGTGGCGCTACATTCACGGTTCCTCTTTTGGTAGTGACCAGAATTACGCCGTTTGCGGATCGCGCTCCATAAATCGCCGATGCAGATGCATCTTTCAAAATGGAGATGGATTCTATATTATTCTGACTGATGTTATCGATGGAATTGGTAATCACACCATCTACTACATAAATCGGGGAAGAGCCTCCGCCATTTCCTGTATTGATAGAATTAATGCCTCTGACAGTGACATTAAAGCCCGATCCCGGAAGTCCAGAATTACTATTTATGACTACTCCAGCTGCCCGTCCCTGCATAGCATTCAATGGGGATGTCCCTGCCATCTTATCAAATCCATCGGTATCCACTATGCCAACAGCCCCAGTCAAATCACTTTTTTTGACTTCCCCGTAACCTACCACAACAATTTCTTCCAAAGATGAAACATCGGGATGAAGGACCACATCGATTACTGAACGTCCTTCAATTGGAATTTCCTTGGCTACGAATCCTAAGAAGCTTATAACCAGAACCGCATCGACCGGAGCTGAAATAGTGTACTTCCCATCGATATCTGACACTGTACCTGTAGAAGTCCCCTTAATTAAAATATTAGCTCCGGGTAGTGGCTCACCGACATCATCTACTACCACTCCGCTAACATCGATTGGATCTCTAGCGGGAATTCGGTTTGACACAGGTATTAAAACCTTCTCTTTAAATACGATGGTTTGGTCCTTTAACACATATTCAAATCCAAATGGAACAATCAATTCATCCAGAATATCACTGATTGAGGCGTCTTTGACATCAATACTCATTTTGGGAAGCCCATCAAACAAGTCACTTGGATACAGAACCTTGTATCTACTTTTACGCTTGATTTCCTTCAGGATTGTTTCAAATGACTCTTGCTCCATCTGAAGATCCATCGTGAACTTTTGGCTGGAGGCCGAAGCGACAACCCCGTCCATGGGGATCACTGAAACAAGCAGCAGCAAGAAGAACAGTGACAGGTATTTTTTCTGGCTTTTTTTGGGTATTATTGTAATGTTTTTACACATAAGTTTTAATTGTAATCGGTTAAACATTTATTT
>CBFGUY010000285.1:0-4376 GCA_965651895.1 uncultured Algoriphagus sp.
TCCAAACACAAAAAAAGGATACCATTTCTAGTATCCTTCGTAGTAGCGGGGATTGCGCTACAAACTTCTATTGATTTTCAATGACTTACAAGAAAAGGGGGACAAATTGGGGGACAGGTTCATTTTGCTTTTACATTTTTAAATTTATTTGAATTGAACCATTTCGAACCTCTCAAAACATGCGTTTAAATACCGTATAGACACTTTTTATGTTTATGGTTTTTGAACGATCTTTTTTCTTTTTGATGTGAAAGCAGAAAACGAACCTATTTTAGGAAGGGTCAAAACTTGAAACGAACCTTTGAATTTCCTGCAAATTTGAAGGTATTTGAGCCGTCTCTGGATTGAATTCATTTGAATGATTTAGAATCTTATTTCAGCCTCGTACAATTCGTACGGTACGAGGGGTACGAGCCGTACGAGGTGTACGAATTTTGGATTTTTATATCTAGGGAATTCAAACACTCAGTTTTTCATGCTTCCAATCCAGTTGGTATGGATGGACCAGTATCTCAACGGGTGAGTTCAAGAAACTGGAAAGATTTCTAACCTTCTCGATGGTCAACGGTCTTTTCTTATTCTATATGATGCGGACAATAGTTTGACGACTTTTCATCTTCTCATATTCTTACACCAGGGTTACCAGCATTTCTGCCTCTACCCCTAATAAACTCGCACATTTTTATCGGGGAAGAGTCTTACTCACGTAAAACCCTCCTTCAGTCCTTCCCAAAATTCCGCCATCACCCACCCCTTCCACAACTATCTGAAACTCGGAATTAATGTCAGAGCAGAAGAAATCAATTTCCGCCTCTCCATTGATATCAGTCATGATGGAAGGTGACCAGAAAAGGGTGTTTCTAAAGTCCGGAATAAATAGATCGTCTTCCTGATCGTAGTTTGGTTGGTAAAACTCCTTTTGGGAATAATAACCGGATACTTTGGTCAAATGATTCAGGATCAGGTGCCTGCCAACGAGCATCTGACCATGCAGTTGGCCAAGCAGGTTTTCAAATTGAATGTAGCTGAAAACGCATTGATTTTTTTTGAAAATGGAGAACCTGCCTACATCACCAAAAGGTTTGATATAGATCAGAAATCGCACAAAAAACTGGGGAAGGAAGATTTTTCAACTTTGGCACAAAAGACCAAGGAAACTGATGGAAACGAATATAAATACAATTACAGCTACGAAGGAATTGCACAATTGATCAAGCAGCATGCTGCTGCCTATCCAGTTGCTCTGGAGGAGTTTTTCAAATTGGTCCTATTCAACTTTCTTTTCTCCAACGGAGATGCTCATTTAAAAAACTTCGCGCTACTGGAGACTCCTCATGGGGACTATCAATTGAGCCCCGCATATGGTCTGGTAAATACAAGACTTCATGTTAAAGATGCGGAACTCGCACTTAAGGATGGCCTATTTGCCAACGATTATTACACCCAAAGCTATGAAGCGATGGGTTTGTTGGCGTATGATGATTTCTATGAGTTTGGGGTGAAAATCGGAATCCTAGAAAACAGAGTGAAGCGGATCATTCAAGAGTTTTCCAAACCTATAAAAGAAATCAAGCCTTTACTTAATCGAAGCTATTTAAGAGAAGAAATGAAGGGTCGGTATTTAAAATCATACGAAGAACGCTTAAGCTTTTTGAAAAGATCCTATTTAAAGAGGGAACCCCAGAAGTAACCCTTATTATATCAAACTCAGATTTGGGTTAGCTAAAAAGGAAGAAAATCCGTACTTCCCGAGACCAACCTGTTTATGAAAATCCAAGACATATCATCCCAAGAACCCTACTTATGATCCAAAGTGTCTATTCAGGTTTCTGAAAACCAACAGGAAATCTTAATGGATCAAAACCCCAAACTAATTCCAATAAATAATAACAGGAAATCGTAATAATCAGAACAGAAATCAGATTCAACCACAATCCTGCACGCATCATATCTTTTATTTTCAGATAGCCTGAGCCCATCACTACAGCATTAGGGGGAGTAGCAACAGGAAGCATAAATGCACAAGAGGCAGCCATAGCAACTGGCACCATCAGTAAATAAGGATGTACGTCCAATGTATACGCCATAGGTGCCAATACCGGCAAAAACATTGCGGTTGTTGCTAAATTAGAAGTGATCTCCGTCAAAAAATTTATACCCAAAACAAGAATAAACACTACAACCAAAATAGAAAAACCTCTCCCACTACTCAGCCCTGCCGCAATCCAATCTGACAATCCAGAGACTTCGAACCCAGTAGCTAGCGCTATCCCACCACCAAACAACAAAATTATTCCCCATGGTAATTTGACTGCTTCATCCCAAGTAAGCAAGGCTCTTTTTTCAGATTTGGAGGGTATCAAAAACAGAACTATTGCTCCAAACAACGCAATGTGTGCATCGTCTAATTGTGGCAACCACTGTTGTAAGTAAGATCTACAAATCCACCCGAAGGCAGTGAGCAGGAAAACCAACATAACAGCCTTTTCATCCGCACTTAGTTTCCCTAATGAGTGTAGCATCTTAGCTATTCCCTCCTTGCCATCACCCAATTTGATCCCTCGAAAATCAAAAACAAACCTGGTCAAGGAAAGCCAGCAAATAAACAATAAGCTAAAAGACACAGGCACCCCAAACTTCATCCAATCCCAAAAACTTAACTGAATATCATAAACCTGTTCGAAAACACTTGCCAACACTAAATTGGGAGGAGTACCTATCAGAGTCGCAAAGCCTCCAATCGAAGCGCTGTATGCAATAGCCAACATCAAAGCCTTTCCGAATGCCAACCCAGTATTACTTTTCTCCTGATTAAACTGTTGGACAATGGCCATCCCAATAGGTAGCATCATCACTGATGTGGCTGTATTCGAAATCCACATTGACAGGATTGCGGTAGCAAGCATAAACCCCAAGATTATACTGGAAATATTGGTCCCAATTCCTGAAATAATCATCAATGCCATCCGTTTATGCAGGTTCCACCGCTCTATCGCAATGGCTAGCATAAATCCGCCCATGTATAGAAAGATATACTTATGAGAATAGGCTTGTACGGCCTGATCCAACTTCATAACATGAAGCAATGGAAACAAAAGGATGGGCAATAAAGAAGTCACAGCCAAAGGCACCGCCTCTGTTACCCACCAAACAGCCATCCAAGCAGTGATTGCAAGTACAGCTTGTGCATCATTCTCTATGCCCACTGGCGCTGGCAAACATTGGATAATTGCAAATGATATTGGACCACTTAGCCCCAAAATCACTCGCGCAAAATCAGTTTTCATCCACCTGTTTTTCCCATTCCTCCATCATTGCATCTACCAAATCCTGAATAAATTCTCCATCCTCAGCAGAAAGTGCCATCAAAAAAAATGATTCACCATCCTTGTCAATATCGGTGAGTCTAACTGGCAGTCCTTTGACGGAATTCCCGGTAATGGTTCTATACAATACACAGGCAGTCAAGTATGTCCCTATCGGAGAAGGGTGACTACCATCTGAATCAAATAAATCTAAATCAGGTCTCAGCATTCTAGCTTGCTTCCAAACTAGTCCCACTGGAGACAACTTTGCGCCGGATTGACCTGCTAAAGAATCGTAGCCATTTGCAATGGCACCTTGCATCATTGGGTTAAACTCCCTTGCCCATGTCATATAAAGAATCGGAGCCGCATTCATCTTATTTATCCAATCAATCCACTTTGTCCCATAATTCATAAAATCAGCTAAGGAATCTAAGGTACTTCTACTATGATTCTGAAGTATCACGATATCCCAAGAGCTATCTTCTACCATTTTCCTACTTTTCAATCCTCGATAGGAATTCCAATGTTGTTTGAGTGATGAACCTCCTAAAGTGGATTTTTTGGACAGAACTACCTCTCCTCTTGATTCGGCCATTTTACTGACAACCTGGGGCAAATTCCAGTAATAGGTATAACTATTCCCGATAAAAAGTACTCGTAAACTATCCGATTGCTGGGCTGTAGATGCATGAGAAAACAAACTCAGAAACAGCAGAAAGACTGAGACCTGAAAGGCAAAAAAAACACCTTTAAATTTACCGATGTATAATTTCATTTTGAGTATTCGTTTTGTTGTAATTCAACTTGTTAAAAGGATTTTGACTTGAAAGATTCCATTGATCAGTTCTAAATGGTGCCGCTGGTAGGCCATTGCTTCCTAGCAGATTAAGTTCTCCGGGATTATCAGCCCATGCATATCGAACGCTTACAGGCTTAGTAACTTTTGGACTACTGACAATCACAGTTGAATCAGATTCAATCCTAGCTTCGGCCCTATGAAAAAGTTGATCTGCACCAGCAATTGCAAAGCCGGCTAAAGTCTCACTATTACCAGAAACCAAGGTTATG
>CBFGUY010000286.1:0-4374 GCA_965651895.1 uncultured Algoriphagus sp.
ACATCAGGGTCCTGCGTAGGAAATGCTTTTACGGTGACAGTGACTGTCAATCCAAGACCTGTTATTCCCACTCAAACTCCGACTGTTTGTAGTGGAGATGCTTTTACCGTCAATCCTTCCAATAGTGGTTCAACCAATGTGCCAGCCAATACCTCCTATACCTGGACAGTTGTAGACAACCCAAATGTGACCGGAGAATCGGCACAAGCCACAGCTCAGTCGGCTATTTCCCAAACCTTAGTCAACGCTTCTCCAATCACTCAGACTGTCACCTATACGGTAACCCCAAGATCAGGGACAGCCGGAAATTGTGTAGGAAATCCATTTACTGTAACCGTTACCGTAAACCCAAAACCTGTTTTAAGCAGTCCAATTACACAGGTTCGTTGCAGTGGAGTTTCAACAACTTATACCGCCAGCAGTACCACCCCTGGAACGAGCTTTTCTTGGACACGACCTGTGGTAGCCGGAATCAGTAATGCAGTGGGAAGCGGATCTGGATCAAATGCAACTGAAATCTTGATTAACAACACTCCGAATCCAATTGACGTAGTCTATGTGTACACCTTGACTGCGAATGGATGCTCCAATACGCAAAATGTAACTGTAACTGTCAATCCTACCCTAGTTCTTAGCAGTTCACTTACTCCACCTGCTGTCTGTAGCAATGGAGTATTTACCTATAGCCCTACCAGCTCTAGCAGTGGAGCTTCATTTACTTGGACAAGGGCTGCTGTGGCTGGAGTAAGCAATGCGGGCATCACCTCTCCTCAGACATCAAATCCGAATGAGATCTTGGTCAATACAACTGCCGAACCTATAAATGTTGTCTATGCTTATACTAGTACTGCCAATGGATGTACCAATACACAAGATGTGGTGGTGAGAGTGAACCCAACACCTGAATTAAATAGTACCCTTACCCCGGACGCGATTTGCAGCAATACGGCATTTACCTATACTCCCACTAGTCTCACTCCGGGGGCAATCTTTACCTGGACAAGGGCTACTGTGAATGGAATAAGTAACGCACCGGTAACAACAGCGCAACCGACCAATCCGAACGAGGTTTTGGTAAACACCACCTCTAATCCAATTGATGTAATTTACACCTTCACCATTTCCGCAAACGGCTGTACAAATACCCAGAATGTAGTAGTATCTGTTACCCCCACGCCTACGCTCAGCAGTTCATTGACTCCTCCGGCCATTTGTAGCGATTCTCCTTTCTCTTATAATCCTACAAGTGCAGTCAGTGGAGCTAATTTTTCATGGACCAGGGCGGCTGTAACAGGAATCAGCAATGCCGTAGTCACCGCCCCCCAATCCACCAATCCTGATGAAATACTGATCAACACCACTGCTAATCCAATTGATGTAGTTTACACTTATATTATCTCAGCAAATGGATGCAGCTACACCCAGGATGTAACAGTCACTGTCAATCCTACCCCGACCCTTGACAGTGCCTTAACTCCTGCAGCGGTATGTGGGGACGAGTCCTTTACCTATATTCCAAGTAGCGCAACAAGTTCCGCAGTTTTTACCTGGACCCGCGCGGCGGTTTCCGGCATTAGCAATGCCGCAGTAAACACACCTCAAACTAGTAACCCTAGTGAGGTTTTGGTCAATACAACCCAGGATCCAATCGAGGTGATATACACCTATGCCATCACGGCAAATGGATGTACCAATGCTCAGATTGTAACCGTCACTGTCCATCCTACTCCGGATATTTCGCCAATTGCCACCTCGGTATGTAGCGAGGATACATTTATAGTAAATCCCCTACATGGTACTGACGGAGTTGTACCTACCGGAACGACCTATATCTGGACAGTTGCAGACAATCCCAATATCACTGGAGCATCCGATCAAAATACTTCGCAGTCCACCATTTCCCAAACGCTCACCAATACCAGCACTACCCCCCAGGATGTGACCTATACAGTCACACCAATTTCAGGAACCTGTGTAGGCAATCCTTTTACTGTCACTATTACCGTAAACGGAGAGGTGAGCATTGATGCCCAACCTAGCGACAGTTCTCCAGAAGTATGTTTTGGTGACACTTTCCCTTCCATTTCTGTTGTCGCAAGCGGCGCTGCCGGCATAACCTACCAATGGTACAGCAATGCCACTTCAAGTAATTCAGGAGGAACAGCAGTTCCGGGAGCAGCTTCGGCGACTTTTACACCTCCTTCGGATATTGAAGGGGAAAGCTATTACTACGTAGAAGTGATTGGCCCATGTAACACGGTAGTTTCAGCCCCGACAGGAAGGTATCTTGTGACACCGACTGTTATCACAATAGAAACACCTATCAATGCCACAGCGCAAACGATTTGTCCGGGGAACAACTTTACACCGCTGTTTTTTGAAGCTCTTGGAGCCAACCTTGCGTATAAATGGTACAGCAATACTACTGCTACAACTACAGGAGGAACTGAGATTCTGGGTACCGATAGCCCGTCATTTACTCCAGCGAACACTGAATTTGGTCCAGTTTACTATTATGCTTTGGCATCGAGCGATTGTGGAACTTTAACCTCAGCCGTGGCCGGACCATTTGCTATCACTGGATCTTCCTCAACTGCATCCGACCAAACCCTTTGTGTCTACACGCCTCTTGATCCAGTTATTACATATACAGCCACTGGAACAACTGGAATTAACAGTGATGGAGTAGCCGGCGTCAATGGATTACCACCGGGAATAAGTGCCAGCTGGAGTGCCGGAGTAATTACTATTTCAGGTACTCCTACCTCTGCAGTGGGTAGCCCATTCAATTACGCTATTCCGTTAATTGGTGCCTGTGGAACCGAGGTAGCTACTGGTACCATCAATGTAAACCCTCAAGCTGAGATAAATGCAATTTCCCGTTCTATATGTACAGGCGGTTCATTTAATGTTACTCCACAGGACGGAACTGACGGCACTATTCCGGCCGGCACAACCTATCAATGGGCCGTTCCAGTAGTCACGGGAGGGATAACCGGTGGAGCCGCAGGAAGCGGGACCGAAATAGTTGGCACATTGGTAAACCCAAGCAACTCAATCCAAACGGCCACTTACACCGTTTCCTCGATATCAGGCACCTGTACCGGGCCAGATTTTACAGTGACCGTCATGGTCAATCCCACACCAAGTCTGAGCAGTACCTTAAGTCCTCCCCAGATCTGCAGCAATACTTTATTTATCTATACTCCTACCAGTGCGGTCACAGGAGCGACATTCACTTGGACAAGAGCAGTCTTAACGGGAATCAGCAATTCAGCAGGAAATGGTTCAGGAAACATAAATGAAACGCTAATCAATACTACCAGCAATCCAATTGATGTCATTTACACATATGAGATTTCTGCTAATGGCTGTACTAACACACAACAAGTGGCAGTGAGGGTAAACCCTACACCAACACTCAGCAGTGATCTGACTCCGTCAACTATATGTGGGAATTCTACATTCTCTTATACTCCTACTAGTGATGTCAGCGGAGCGATATTTACCTGGACCAGGGCCGCAGTGACTGGCATAAGTAACCCGGCTATTACCAATCCCCAAAGCTCCAATCCAAATGAGACCTTGATCAATACGACAAATGGTCCAATTGATGTAGTCTATGCCTTTACCATCTCCGCAAACGGGTGCTCCAGTACCCAAAATGTAACCGTAACGGTAAATCCCAGACCAATACTCAGTAGTACATTGGCACCTACGGCTATCTGCAGCGGAGCTACTTTTACATACACACCTACAAGTGCGAGTCCTACTGCTACCTTCACTTGGACACGGGCTGCAGTAACTGGTATCAGCAATGCCGCAATGAGCTCACCTCAAAGCTCCAGTCCAAATGAAGCTCTGGTCAATACAACTCCAAATGCTATTGATGTCACTTATATATTCACTATCAATGACCACGGCTGTACCAACACCCAAAATGTAAGGGTGACTGTCAAACCAAATCCGGTTCTCAATAGCACACTAACTCCTCCTGCAATTTGTTCAGGTTCAACGTTCACTTATGCGCCCACAACTGCAATAAGCGGAACATCAATAACTTGGACAAGGCCTGCACTATCCGGAATCAGCAATACAGCCATCACTACTCCTCAGGCTTCAAACCCAAACGAAACACTGGTGAACACCACCGCTGCTCCAATTGATGTGGTTTATGTCTACTCGCTCACTGCAAATGGTTGCACCAATACCCAGAATGTAACTGTAAGCGTTAATCCAACCCCAACCCTAAGCAGTACGCTGACTCCGGCAGCAGTTTGTAGTAATTCTGCCTTTACCTATACACCAACAAGTGTGACACCTGGAGCATCTTTCACTTGGACAAGAGCTGCTGTGGCAGGTATCAGCAATGCC
>CBFGUY010000287.1:0-4340 GCA_965651895.1 uncultured Algoriphagus sp.
GCTACTATCTGATCGCGCTGAATTATAAATAAAGCAAAAAAGCCACCGTTTGGGGTGACTTTTTTGGGTATGAACTTATTAGAAATTAGTTTCTATTGACAGCATTCAGCATATCAAAAGCTAACTCAAGTCTTTTCACGAAGTTTTCTTCTCCTTTACGCAACCAGTTTCTTGGATCGTAAAATTTCTTGTTAGGGCTATCGGCACCTTCCGGGTTGCCCAGTTGGGTCTGTAGGTAAGCCTCATTTTTCTTATAGTTATTCAAGATACCTTCCCAGAATGCCCATTGCATATCTGTATCGATATTCATCTTAATAGAGCCATAGCTATTCGCTTCACGGATCTCTTCTACAGTAGATCCAGACCCACCATGGAATACAAAGTTCAAAGGCTTGCCGGAAGTTCCGTATTTTTCGTTGATATAATCCTGGGAATTTTTCAGGATAATAGGCTTCAAACTTACGTTTCCTGGCTTATATACTCCGTGAACATTACCAAATGCAGCTGCAATAGTAAATAGGTCACCGATTTCTTTCAGATGCTCGTAAGCATAAGCTACTTCTTCCGGCTGAGTGTAAAGTTTAGAAGAGTCAATATCTGTATTATCAACACCATCTTCTTCTCCACCTGTTACGCCCAATTCGATTTCGATGGCCATTTCCAGCTTTTTGAATTCCTTGAAATAGTTGCAGGAGATTTCTACATTTTCTTCCAAAGGCTCTTCCGAAAGATCCAGCATATGTGAGCTATACAATGGCCTCTTGTGAGTCGCATAGTAAGCCTTACCAGCTTCCAGAAGTCCGTCTATCCAAGGAAGCAATTTCTTGGCGGCATGGTCGGTGTGCAAAATCACAGGCACACCATAAGCCTCAGCCATCAGGTGAACGTGATGAGCACCTGAGATCCCTCCAGCTATACTAGCTTGTTGTTTGTCATTTGCCAGAGACTTCCCCGCAAAAAATTGTGCTCCCCCATTGGAGAACTGGATAATTACCGGTGAGTTCAGCTTCTTGGCAGTTTCCAATACCGCATTCACCGAGTTGGTGTTGATTACATTGACAGCAGGCATTGCAAACTCATTCTCCTTAGCATATGCATAAAGGTCTTTAAGCTCCTCACCGTATTTTACTCCAGGTTTGAATTTCATAGGTAAATAAGATTTGAATAATTCATGATAAAGCGTCTTCGAGGCGCTCCTTTTTATCGAATGCTTCAAAGATATAAATCCAATTCTTAAAATACCTTACAACTAAATCTAAAATATACACCTCTGTCCCTAACTTTCCTCAGAAACCGTGTGGGGGGCGGGAGACGGAAGACCGGAGACGGGAGAGATGACCGATGTTGGAGGTTGGAGGTCGGATGTCAGATGTCAGATGTTAGATGTTAAATGACCGATGAGTGTCTTTCCCTAAATAGCGTTGACCGTTTGGTGATGGCTGAAAAGAGACCATAGACGGGAGACGGCTTGCGTTATACTTAGCACAAGCCTGCCGTAGGTAGGCCTTGTGGGTAGCCCAGGGTAAGGAGGAACGACGCACCCCTGGGCAAAAAGAAATGATATCGTTACAGCGCTGGCCCACAGACATCATTCGGAGACGAGAGCTTGGTGCCAGCAAGACGGAGATTAGACACGTATGAAGTCGCAGTGGGCAGTCGCAGTTCTCAGTCACATAGGGACGGGTCATCTTATTGCCAGCCGTTTCAACGGCTGGAATATTGATGGCAGTAGATCTGGTAGAGTGCCATAGGCACGGACGATAGAATCTGATTGCAAAGGCTGTAAGGTTAAGTATAAAACCCTTATTTTATGAGAATTGATAACCTATTGGCTATTTTTTTTGCTTAACCTCTATTGATAATGGACAGGTATTTTTTCTTGTTCTTTTGCCTTGACGCAAAAGAACCCCGCCACGGCGGGCAGGCAAAAAGTCAAGACGCCAGCCCCCCTGCAAACTGGCCCAAGCCTAAATTCTTTCACTGAAAGAATTCCTAACGGCTTGTCCTCACCGCACTTACTAGACGCCTGGCTCGCTGCTGCGTCATCCCAACCCGCCCTAAAAACATAATAATCTGCTAATTGATTAATTATCTTGGCTTGCTTCACGGTAATACTTTGACTTCTAAAACAAATTCCTAATATATTTCTATATGCAAGGGTTTGTAGCTAGAAAGCCTGTCCTAGGTAGGCCCTGTGGGTAGCCCAGGGTAAGGAGGCTTCAAAACTTCTTTTATTTAACTAGCCGAAAATAGTCTACTTTAGAATTATATTCTTAATATGATCCTGCCTTACCCTCTGTATTAGAGAAATCAGTCCAAGTCAGGTTATAATTGCCTCTGAAAGACAACTTATTATGAAACTAGAACAAGCTACTATAAAGGATATTGCCAAAGAACTCAACATCTCTGTTTCCACAGTTTCCCGGGCATTGAAAGATTACCATGGAATCAATGCCGAAACAAAAAGAAAAGTCAAAGAAGTAGCTGAAAAGTTAAACTACCGACCCAATGCCATTGCCCTTTCACTTAGAAAGAGCAGGTCCTTTACCATAGGAGTGATTATTCCTGAGGTAGTACATTTTTTTTTCTCTTCAGTCATCAGCGGAATAGAAGAGGTAGCTTACGCCAGAGGATATAATGTGATCCTTGCACAAACAAACGAAAAGCTGGCCAGGGAAATGTCCAGCATCAACACCATGCTTTCCAATCAGATAGATGGAATCATGATTAGTTTCTCTAAAGAAACTACCGACTTTGAACATTTCTCCAAATTACTGGCTCAGAATTACCCCATAGTGTTTTTTGACCGGGCTCCTGACTTACTTGGGGCGATCAACGTCATGATTGATGACTATCATGGAGCCTACAACGCTACCAGCCATTTGATCGAGCAGGGATATGAAAGAATAGTTCATCTGGCAGGCCCAAAAAATCTAAAGATATGCATGGAAAGAGAACGTGGATACCGTGATGCGTTGCTGGCTCATCAAATGCCTGTTTTGGAAGAGTTTATAATAGAGTGTTTTCACGGTACAGCAGAGGAAAGCAAAATGCTTACAAAGACGTTGCTTTCCAATAGTCACCTTAAACCAGATGCTATTTTTGCAAATAATGACACCGTGGCTATAGGCGCAATGATGGCTGGCAAGGAGGCAGGATTAAGAATTCCTGAGGATCTTGGGATTATTGGGTTCAGTGACTGGCATCTGTGTACCATGGTGGATCCTACGCTTTCCTCAGTTTCACAGCCAGGGTTTGACATAGGTGCTAAATCCACCGAACTATTATTAGACTTAATAGAAAAGAAAGTAATGGCAGATCAAATCACCTCTCCCATGATCTTACCTACAGAGCTGGCTCTAAGAAATTCCTCAAATAGGCTCAAGGATAAAAAATAAATGATATTTCTCTGCTTTATTGTTGCAAACGTTTGAATATGCTTTCATTATTCAAACAGAGGGTTTTTGTATCCTTTGCTCAGGATAAATACTGTTTTAGAGGCATCAAACGAGTTTTTTGTAAGGATATTCATACCTACTTTAGCAGGACTCCGACTCCTATTTATTGAGTAATTGCATGATTGAAAGCTATACATCCACAAACAATTCCGCCCGATTCTGCCCTATGGGAAAGGTCATTTCCTGGGATAAAAATCCAACTGGTTTTTCAGGAAAAACGACACAGGGAAATTTCCAGGTAACAGTATATCAATCAGGTGTGCTGAGAATTCAGATCAATCAGGCTTCTCATTTCGACCCTAACCCCTATTCCGTTGTCTCAACACCACACTCTTCTACTTTCAGCATAGTTGAGGAGGGTGATTTTATCGTGTTGACCACAGAGAAGATCCGTTTAAAACTGAACCGGGTTAATTCCACCTTCTCCTTTTATGACTTATCCGGCAAGCTTATCAATGCAGATGATCCCTTGGCCACAGCATGGATAGGAACGGAAGTCACTTGTTACAAGCAAGTCCAAGTGAATGAGAAATTTATTGGGTTAGGTGAGAAAACAGGCAACCTCAACAGATTTGGGAAAGCTTTTGTCAACTGGAACACCGATTACTTTGGCTATGGCATTGAAGATGATCCCTTATACATGAGCATTCCCTTTTATATAGGAATCCATGGCCAGGGGGCTTACGGAATTTATTTTGACAATACCCACAAATCAGTATTCAACTTTGGAGCCTCCACTGATAGGTTCATCTCTTTCGGTGCTGAAGATGGTGATATGGATTATTACTTTATCCATGAACCTTCCGTTTCGGAAATAATCACTACATATACATCCCTCACCGGAAAAATGCAAATGCCTCCCAAGTGGTCACTTGGCTTCCA
>CBFGUY010000288.1:0-4332 GCA_965651895.1 uncultured Algoriphagus sp.
AACGATATGTTGGTTTATCGGCCAGCCACCATACTGGAACTGGGATCAGGTCTCTCCACCCAGATTTTGAGCAAAATGATTCATATGGAAGGGCTGGATATCCAGCTGATCAGTGTGGATAATGATGCGGATTGGCAACAAACACTAAGGAAGGATTGTCCTCAAGTGCAGTTTTATAGTTTTCCTCTTCTGCAAGAGAGCCCTTATGCTTACACCAACTCTGGGAGCTGGTACGATATTCCATCCAAGTCACCTTGGGGAGAAAAACCAATAGATATGGTGCTGGTGGATGGACCTAAAGGAAGTACTTGCGAAAAAGCTAGGTATGGCTTTATCCCCTTTCTGGAAGGTAAGCTGGGAGAGCGCCCCATTCTCTATGTGGATGATATACACAGGGAAGAAGAACGGTTTATCTTGGAGCAAGCCAGCAGCTTTTTTAACCTTCCTCAGGTACAGTCCTTTCACAGGTATAGCAGGCTTTCCCACGCCGAAAACTTCTATACCGCTCCCTCCTAAGGAAATATGTTCTCTGGCAACGGTTGAGTTTTCACATTGTACATACTTTTTCCAAGACAGCCTAAATCATTAGCTGAATAACAGGCTAATCAAAGGCTACAGGAACGCTATGGTTAATGAAAACTATACTCTTTGTATAATTAACAGTTTAAGCTTAGCCGTGAACTATTATGGAAAGTACCTTCTTCGGTATTCATGAAATTTAGGCATTCACATTTAAAGGCTAAAGCGTAATTGGCGTGAGCTTTTATGATAGATCGGATAATATGATCATGCTGGTTGAATTTTAATTTGGATCGATCTAAAAGCTTAATGTATAGTGGTTTGTATGGAGACTCTTCAAGTTGTTCACCGTATAGGTTGATTTTGATTATTGGATCGGAATTATGCAAATGATGGCTGAGATCATGCTCATTAATAAATAAGTAGTTGGGTTGGGGTTGAGTTTTCATGGCAAGAGCTGATTGGTTCATCTTGCACTAATTTATAAAGAAAAATTCAGATGCAGCTTTTATACAGCATTATATGAAGAAAAATTTAAATAAATGAAAGGATTTTTTTTCATATGTATAATTAGTATTGAAAAATTAAGATTTTTTGTTCTTTTGAAATAACACTCCATGACAGTAGTAAAAAGCCAGAGTTCAAAAACACAAGGATTTTGGGTGTATCTCACTCCAAAAAAGGGTGTTTTGGGATCAGGGTTCTTAAAGACAAAGCGGTAATCATTACCGGAGGGGATAGTGGGATTGGAAGTGCCATTGCTGTTTTGTCTGCCGGAGAAGGGACTGACCTGATTACTTTTTGTTTTGGCAAAGACGAGGAAGCTGAGTTAACAAAAGAAAAATTGAAAAGCGTGGTGGAAATGCTTGCTTTATTTACAAATGGAGAGGTGTACAATCGCGGCCATTACAACCCCATGTTCAATTAGGAAGATGTTGCTACTTTTGGGCAAAACGTACCGCATTAGACTAGGTTATTACAAAATGATTCAAGAAAAACCGTAGATTCAGGTGTGGAATAATTAATCAAATTGGCTTATTGTGATGCATAGAATTAGATTGATCCTTGTACTGGTCTGTATGGTTCATCAACTATCCGCTCAGGAGGAAAACGAAGTAGTCCAATTCAGCAAGGACTTAAACCAATTTACGAGCATAAGGGATTTTAGCATTTCTTCAGACGGCGCTGAAGCATTTTTTACCATCCAGAGCCCTTTTCAGGAAATATCCCAGATCGCATTTATTACAAAAGAAGTTGATAATAAATGGTCAACACCACAGCTGATGCCATTTTCTGATTCATATATGTATCTAGAACCGTTTTTATCTCCAGATGGCAAGCGTTTGTTTTTTGTGTCCGATCGGCCTGTGAGTGATACTATCCACGAAAAAAAGGACTTTGATATATGGTATGTGGAAAGAGGTCTGAAGAAAGGAACTTGGTCAGAGCCTATAAACCTAGGCATGCCGGTAAATTCTGGTTATGATGAATTCTATCCTTCAGTCAGTGAAAACAACAACCTTTACTTTACAATGGATTCCCCAGATGGCTTGGGTAAGGATGATATATATTTTTCCCGATGGGAGAATGGTGCCTATTCGGTCCCCGAACTATTGGGTGAAACTATTAACAGCCCAGGTTACGAGTTCAATGCATTCATTTCCAGAAAAGAAAACTTTCTGCTATTCACCAAATACAATGAAACTGGAGGGTTTGGGAGTGGCGATTTATACATTTCAAAGAAGGGGGCCAACGGAGTTTGGACAAAGGCTACAAACCTAGGAGAGCCGATCAATACAAAATATATGGAATATTGTCCCTTTTATGACGAGGATAGGCAAATCTTATATTTCACAAGTAAAAGGAATGACATCACCTCCAGAGATTTTGTAGACCTTTCTGAATTGCAGGTCTATATAACAGAAAGCAACAACGGCCTGAGTAAAATTTATATGACCAAGCTGGTGATAGACTAGCTTGTCACGAGTTAAAAGCTTGTCATAAAATGACCAAGGCATGGGTGGGGATTAGGAGTCTGGTGTCCTACGATGGGTACACGTTCGATTTTTATCTTACAGCTGTTGTAGGGGAACAACAAGCAAGAGCTTCCCGAAAAATACACTAACTCCCCTGTCAACTCCAGGCAAATAAAAACCCAGAGAGACCCTGGGCATTTACTATCGGCTATCGCCTGTATTAAAATTTAACGCTTGTCCAAAGTTCAGGCCTTAACTTCAGAAAAAAAATACCCTATATAGGGTATTTTTTGAGGCTTTTTGGCCTTTTTCACCTGCTTTTCTCCTTTCTGGAGGAATTTTGAAATCATTGGTTCACTTATTGATATATTAGGTGGGTCGGTTTAGCGAGTCGGGGGTAAAATGGGCAGCCAGGGTAGTACCGCTCCCAAAAACGGCCAGGAATGCATTTAAAAATTATCAAAAAAAAGCTTTTTCATTTGGAATGGCATTTGTGACTTAATCACATGATTTTATTTACTTTGTACCCAAATTAAAAACTAGGGAAATCCCTTTTATAAAAAAACAACAAAACATACTCATCATCTTAATCAAATCCCCAAAATGAAGCAAAAATTGTTCTCTATTTCGGTTAACCGCTCACTTATAATTGCCTTGGTTGCTATGCTGGCTATGGGTGCATGTAAAAGTAAGAAGAAAGCAGCCCAACCGGCACCAGCGCCAGCTCCTGTGGAACAAGTGGAACAGCCTGCGCCTACTCCAGCCCCGGTATCATCTGCTGAGGAAGTTGCCGCCGAGAAACTTGAAAATTATTTCAACAGTGTAACCGCAGCTGGTAATGCATCTATGGCTAACCAGACTATACAAGAGGCGTTGGCTATGTTCTCAAACAAGGAAACTCCCGTTTTGATCGTTATTCATGAAGAAAATGGGATCAAAGATTACGATGAGCCAACCACCATCTCTAAGTACCTGGATTATTTGAAGGACACCAAAAAGAACCTGAATTATATCTCTGATATCCGCTTGGATGCAAATGGTAAGGTTTCTGAATTGGAACTTAGAAGAAAATAATAGCCCATCCGAAAAAATAATATACTCATGAAAAATAAAATGATCCTTTTCCTGGGCCTTTTCCTTGCTACTTCAGTAAGTGTTCTAGCCCAATCAGAAACTATCAGCCCTTCTAGAAAGCAAGCAATAGACTCACTTGCTCTTGAGAAAGTTAAAGATTTAAGTAAATATATCAGCATCATCGGCAGTAAGGAGACCCAGTTTTCTGAAGCCAACCGTGTGATGGACCGAGCAGAAGAATTGTTCGCTCCGGGAGCTGAGATGGGAGTTTCCAGCATCAACACCAGTGAAATCGCTTATTATAAAGTTAGACGTTATTTTGAGCGATTGATGGCTCTAAACTATGACAGAGTAAACATCACTTGGTACGATATACAGTACATTTCTGACTTGGAAAGACAACCAGATGGCAGATACGTGGGAGTGATCACCGTATTCCAACGCTTTGAGGGAACATCCATAGAAACAGGAATGAATTACAAAGACACCACAAAGAAAGATATCACTATTTACGTCGAGAAGAAGCAAACCCAAATCGCTGGTAGAACCATCGAATTCTGGGACGTCATGCTAGGTGACGTAAGAGTGACTGAAACTTCCGCATGAGAATAATCACCTTCATCTTTGCGATACTCATCGCAAGCATCTCAATTGTCTCGGGGCAGGGCATAGGCAGCCCCGGGACAGTTAAGGATGACGGCAAATTTGCCGCATCTACCAAACAACTAAACCAATTCTTCAGAAGATTCAATGGAGAGGAATC
>CBFGUY010000289.1:0-4322 GCA_965651895.1 uncultured Algoriphagus sp.
TATTGCAGTCTCCAGACTGCCTTTTCAAGTTAACAGGTCTATTTTAAGTTTAGCCGTCTGAAGACTGCATTGCATACCGCTACAAGTCAGGAAGATAGTACCTTGCGCCAAATCCATATTTCCGTGAGTGAGACACTCCCGGAGGCTTTGGAGGTTTACACAGAGGACATTATTCAGGTTTTCTAAGCAGCCTCCTGATAATCTTCTAACCGTCCTGCAACAGGCAGGCTTGGATCTTAGATAATTAAGTCTTTCGACTTCTAACATCATTTATTAATGAGCAGTCTGAAGACTGCACTGCATACCGGTACAAGTCTGAAGACTTGCACCAAACCTGTCTTTGTGGCTAAAAGAAACAAACTTACACCTCCTTGAATTCCAACAGCTTCAGAACATCCAACGTCACATGCATCAGGATCGCCGCTACGAAAAAGAGACCGAAAGTACCTCCAAAGAGTGCCCATACAAACTGTTTGGATACTATAAATGCGATTAAACTGAACGCAAAAGAAGGCACAAAACCGAAAAGGACAATTCCCCCGATCATAAAAGGCTTGATCAGCTTTCTATCCCAGCCCTCGTCCAAAGAAATCTGTGGAATAATATTGATACCAAAACCCACCAAATAAATCTCTATAGTAGCAAAGAGAAACAGGGGAATGATAAACCAGTTTAACCCTGCGATCAAGACGGAAGGTACAATCAAGGCGACGCAAAAGAGAGTAATCTGTAAAATATCCAGCTTGATCATATTCCAGAACTTGGAAGCCCAACTTGCGGGAACAAGAATAAAAAACGGCTTCTTCAAATCCCCTACATTTGCTCTGCCTATGCCCGCAAAGAAATAGATGAAAAGCATAATCAGCAGATACCCATAGAGGAAATAGTGTGAGAACCACTCGAATACGGAGAGTACAGCCAGCACAATTCCTATGGCCACCATGATCAGGGAATACAATCCAAATAAAGGATGAAAATCCTGTCTGGAGCTGTGGACGTAATTTCTCCAATAAAACGCCTTTGCCCCGGTACCGAAGTCAGGAAGGGCTAATTTCTTTTTGGTATTTAGACTATATGAGCTTTCACCCACCTGCTTCTTACCCTTTACTTTCTCCAGCTTTTCCTCGTTGGATTTGGTCGCCTCCAGTACATCCTCATAATAATATCCGGCAAATCGGATGACAAGCTTGAGAATCACAAAAAACGCTATTCCATAAAGCATGATAAACCCAACCGACAAAACAACATTATCATGAGCAAGATAGCTTCCTATCCCCCGGCTCCATCCCACTAAAGGGAAAAAATCAAACCATGGAGAGGAAATCCATGCAAACATCCCCTGCCAGAACTTTTCTGCCATAAGCCCGGGAATAACGATCATTCCTGCCAGCAAAACTGCCAAAACAATCACCCCGGAACGGATATACTCCATTACGTCATACTTGGTATTCAGTGTATAAACCAAAAACTTGATGGGAGATAGAATAAAAAAGAAGAGGGCAACCGCAACTATTAAAAATACAATATTTGTCAATGTCAGATCAAAAGTCTCATAAGCCTGACTGGATGCGTAAGCCACAAAGATAAGCGCTCCACCTAAGGAAGGTAGGATCGATCTTCCCATATAGTAGATCAGAATGTTTTCGGGCTTGACTGGTGCAGTGAACAGCAGGTTCACATCCGCCATCTTAAAGAAGCTGACGTTGTTTTTCGTAGCCCGGAACAACTGATAAATCAAAAAGGCCAGTGCCAGCAACGTTACCGCCCCTATTACATTTTGCATGGCAAAATTGACTTCTGCAAGACCGTTCATGTCCAATTCAGGAATTTCCTGAGAAGAAGTGCTGTCACCCCCGCTTTTCATGCGTATGAAATACATGAAGAAAATGTACCCAACGATCCCGGCATAGGGCAAAAGCCTGAGCGGATTTCTGAGGATCAGTTTGATATTATTGATCAGGATGAGAATATCCTTCCTGAGCAACAGCCGGATTTCATTCATCTTTGGTCATTTCTAAAAAGAGATCCTCAAGCGTGGTGCCTTCTTCCTGCACAAACTGAAGCTTGAGATTGGCTATCGTATCATTGCCGACTATATTCCCATTTTTCAAAATCATGATGCGGTCAGCGATGGACTCCACGCTGTCGATCAGATGCGTACTCACTAATATAGTTTTACCAGCTTCTTTCAGCTGTCTAAAAATCTTCTTGGTGTTTTTAATAGCCTTGGGATCCAGCCCTATCATGGGTTCATCAAAAAACAGAACTTGCGGATCTGGCAACAAGGCGCAGCAGATAGAGACCTTTTGACGCATTCCTTTAGATAAGTCCCGTCCCAGTTTATCTTTTTTATCTGTCAACTCATACATCTCCAGGTATTCATCAGCTTTTTCCTTCCACTCTTTCACACCATAGGCCTGGGCCACAAATTGCATGTGCTCCTGTACGGTAAGTAAGTCATACACATATGGGGTTTCTGGAATGTAACTGAAAAGCCGCTTTGCCTCCACACTCAAATGGTCGTATCCCCCAAGGGTAATCTCTCCAGACGTTTTGCGAAGCAAACCCACGATACACTTCATGGTAGTACTTTTCCCCGCTCCGTTTGGCCCAAGCAAGCCTACGACCTCTCCTCCCTGCAGCTCGAATGAAATATCGTTGACAGCATTCTGCTTGTCATAGGTTTTTACCAGGTTGGTGACGCTTAGCATAAAAATGAATTTGAAATTTAAAGTGAGAAAATTTGAAATCCCAAATTTGAAATTTCAAACAAATTACCCTTTTGTCCCGGCCAGCAAGTACAGTACTGCCATTCTCACGGCCACTCCGTTTTGCACTTGCTCCAGGATAATCGAATGCTCGGAATCAGCCACATCAGAGTTCAACTCCACTCCCCGGTTGATCGGCCCTGGGTGCATGATTACTATTTCCTTATCCAGCTGACTCAGTAGCTTCTTATTGATTCCATAATAAAGGGAATATTCACGCAAACTCGGGAAATATTTAATCTGCTGTCTTTCGAGTTGGATTCTCAGTACGTTCGCCACGTCGCACCACTGAAGTGCTTTTTTCACATCCAACTCCACTTTTACCCCGAGGCTTGCAATGTATTTTGGCAGTAACGTAATCGGCCCGCAGACCATGACTTCGGCTCCTAACTTTTGTAGGCAAAAAATATTGGATAGTGCCACCCGGGAATGCAGAATGTCGCCGATGATGGCCACTTTTTTGCCTGCTACGTCACCCAGCTTTTCCTTGATGGAAAATGAATCCAGCAATGCCTGGGTTGGATGCTCATGGGTTCCATCCCCGGCGTTCACGATATTTGCATTTACATTGCGCGAAAGGAAGTGTGGAGCTCCTGGGCTTGAATGCCGCATGACCACCATGTCCACCTTCATGGAAAGTATATTGTTCACTGTGTCCACCAAGGTTTCGCCTTTTTTCACCGAACTGTTGGAGGAGGAGAAATTCACCACATCAGCAGAAAGTCTTTTCTCTGCCAGTTCAAAGGAAAGTCTGGTGCGGGTAGAATTCTCAAAAAACACATTGGCGATGGTAATATCGCGAAGTGAAGGTACTTTTTTGATCGGCCTATTGATCACCTCTTTGAAGTTTGCCGCGGTATCAAGAATAAGTTGGAGATCCTCCTCTGTAAGGTTTTTGATTCCGAGTAGGTGTTTCGTACTGAGTTGCGACATGGTTATGGCTTAACTTTCTCTGTGATCCAAATTGCATCTTTTTCATTCCCCTTATCTGCCCATTCCACGAGCACATATTGGCTCTCCAGGGTGTGAACACGAACCCCATAATAATCCGGCATGATGGGATAGTCGCGGGTGAGTTTGCGATCTACCAGCACCATGAGTTCTACTTTCTGCGGCCTGCCAAATGCGATCATCGCATCCATGGCCGCACGTACAGACCTGCCCTTGTAGAGCACGTCATCGACCAGGATCACTTTTTTGCCTTCTACCAGAAAATTGATTTTGGTTTCGTTTGCTTTGAGGGGAAAATCTCTCCTGCGAAAATCGTCCCGGTGAAAAGTAGCATCCAGATATCCTGAAGGAACGCTCACACCAGAAATCTCTTTCAAAAGCTGAACGATCTTATCCAACAAAATCGGACCTCTAGGCTGCAGGCCCAAAAGTACGGTATTCTCAAAATCGTCGTGATTTTCTATCAATTGATGACAGAATCGTCTGAGTATGATCTCAATCTGTCCTTCGTCTAAGACAAGCCTTTTTTGCATGGGGTAGATTTGGGGGTAAATATAAAAAGAAAATCTAGTCTGGGAGTTGTTCTGGCTTATACAAATCCCC
>CBFGUY010000290.1:0-4304 GCA_965651895.1 uncultured Algoriphagus sp.
GGTGATAGACGAGATGATTTCCAGATTGGTTTCGCCAATGGGCAAGGGGATTTCTTCAAACTCCCTGCTTTCAAACGTTCTTCGCTCCAAAGCGTTGGGAACTGGGTTGAAAGGGGTGTTAAGGTTGATAGGAGTAGAGCTCATCGTGGAAGAATCCCTGATGACTATGGAATATTCCATTGCTCTGAACCGGTTTTCCAGGTTGTAGAACTCATTCTTGATCCTGCCCCAAAGTCCTTCCTGATTGGCTTCCAGCAGTGCAAAAGGATAAGCTCCATAATCTCCGATTCTCAATTCATTTGTTCTGGTCAAGCTTCTGTCAAGGTAGGACAGGTCAGTCTCGGATCTTCCGGTATTGAGGTAGATATAATCGATCAACCAGCTATCGAATGGCCCTGATTGTCTTCCTTCGGCAAAAAAGCGAAACTGGAAATCCGCATGCTGCCAGGGAGGGAGTATCTTCACGATTTCCTGAGTGAATACTTCTGTATCCAGACTGACGCCTCCTAGCTGTCTCCAAATGGTAATCCAGCTACCCTCGGCATCCAGAATCTGTAAGGTCAACTGATCACTTTCATCCGGAAGTTCGGCCCGCCCTCCAGCTTGCCAGAAAAAACTGAGGAACAAGCTTGAACTGTCAGCAGCTGTCAAGCTACTCAGGTCAAATGGCTTGGACGTCACAAAGTCTGTTTCGCCCTGGTTGGTTTGGGTGAGAGAATAGGGGGTGCCATTGGCATCTACCCCATCGAGAAGCAGCATTCCTACAGAAGGGGCATTCAGTCCTATTGTTTCTGTATAGGAGGCTCCATTGATGCTCCATTTTAAGGTGTCTATCCCTTGGGAAAAATCATCCCAGAACGGTAGCTCATTGTACTGGGATATTCTGGAATTTTCTTCTGGAGAAAGGTCGTTGTTCTTGATTTTATGATGTTGGATGGGAGCAAACTCCACTAATTGACACTCAGCCACAGTTGGGATGATCAAGGCCAGTAATAGCCCCATCATCTGGAATATATGGAGAGGTCTTGACATCTAGTTTAAAAATTATCCTTTGCGATCCAAAGATCAACTATTTCACCTGTTTTCACTTTTGTATTCGCTGGAGGGGATTGTCTCAGTATTTTTCCGATACCTACAGAATCCGTATCCACGTAGTGCTTGCTTCCTACTCTCAGACTAGACCCCAAAATAAGGAATTCCGCATCCACTTCCTCCATTCCTTTTAGATTAGGAACTTCTAGAATCTGGTTTCCCAGACCATCGCCCACTACCAGGTCTATCCGGGCACCTTTAGGAACCTCAAATCCCTCAGTGATTTTTACTCCCCGGTACTTTTGCTCCAGCACCACATTGGAAGCGATATCAGGCACATACACGATATCCCCTCTCTCTAGTCCCATGTTTGCCAATATCTCCTGCACGTTCTTCAAATGCGTATTGACCAAGTTTGGCATTTTTAACATTGGCGGATTCTTGGCGTTTAAGGTAATGTAAATGGTCTTACCGGTTTTTACCTGCGCATTGGCTTGTGGGATTTGCTTTAATATAGCGTAGGTCTTTAGATCCGTATTGAAGCCCGAGTCCAAGGATACCTCATATTTCAGATCTGCACGGTTTAAAATTTCCACTCCCTCATCGTAGGTGTAGCCAGACAAGTCAGGCACTGAGACAGATTCACCATGATTGGTGTACATGGGTAAATAAACTTTCAGAAAGAGGAAACCCAGTAAAACTGATATTCCAATGATCACTAGGAGGTTAATTAATATCTTTTTCAAAAGGAGGGTTGAATGTAATGCCTAAGAAATTTTGAATAGTTAAAGATAAGCGGGAAAATCAATCCTTACAACGAAGGCTTATCCTAATACCATAAATCCCTTCGGCAAAAAATAAGCCGAAGAGGAATTCATAGCCTTTTTTATTCAATTATCCTGCAAACCTTAAGCTCACAAAAGAATGAAATGCGGGTTTAACCGAAAAGTCAGGTTTCATTTCATAAGAATCTACCGATTGAAATTCAATCGACTGCCCGAGGTTTTAATTAAGGAAAATCAATGTATAATAAGTCTTCTGGTTTCCCTGATGCTGTTGCTGTTGATTTTTACAATAAACACCCCCTTGGAGAACAACTGGGTGCTAAAGCTATACGTCTGGTTCAATGTGCCAGGATATTCTATTTCCTGCACCACTGCTCCTGTGCT
Source organism: uncultured Algoriphagus sp. (assembly GCA_965651895.1). Classification (GTDB taxonomy): domain Bacteria; phylum Bacteroidota; class Bacteroidia; order Cytophagales; family Cyclobacteriaceae; genus Algoriphagus. The sequence continues at coordinate 2,202 of CBFGUY010000290.1, forward strand.
TGAGATCACCTGAATGCTTACATCCTCGAAATCAGGTAGGTTAAAGGCTATATTAAATACCTCTCTGGCCGGATTTGGGTAAATCACTGCCATACCCTCTGTGGGAATCACGGGCTCCTCATTGGCACTGAGGAACAATTCTATATTATCCAGATAAATAGGTGTGTCAGTAGTGCTGCCGTTCTCTACTACAAATGCCACTCTTCCCTGCTCATTTCCTGTCCCTGCAAAATCACTCAGGTTTACATAGCGTCTCACATAATCTCCCGGGCTGTTAGGATTAGCCTCCCCGGTAGCCACAGTGGAGAGCGAGGAGCCTGTAGCGTTCCATACTTCTGTGTAGTCAGTACCTCCATTTGTGCTTGCCATCACTTTCAAGCTGGTGGTAGGACTGACCTGCCCTGCTGCCAGATCAAAAAATAAACTTGCTTGGCTTCGGACAGAGAGATCGAAGACCGGAGTACCCAGCCAATAGGTCTGACCCTGGGATTGGCTGCTGAGGGTGACTACATTATTTGGCCCTTCTCCCATAGAAACAGAAGAAAGTGTCCATGCCGGAGCATCTGATTCCGGATTGACAGTCTGCCATGGTGTCAGTGAGCCAGAGTTGTTGAAGTTTTGCCTCCAAGGTACAGAGATAGTTGAGGCATCCTCGATCACATATCGTGTGAGTCGGTCTGGTGTGTCTTGATTTTGATCGAAATTTGGTAACGAAGCCTCGAAACTGAGGGCGTTTTCCCCTGGGCTGGTATTGTTGGGAGTGCTAATGTTAAAGCTTTCTCCGGGCTGTACGGTGTTACCACTGGCAATGTATGTCTGTACCGGTGCATTGTTCACACTCGCAGAGTACACAAATGTCGAGAATGGAAGATTACCTGTGTTGCTTAGCCGGACAATATTCTCTTCATTGCTTCCATCAAAAATAGGGGATGGAGAGACTAATGAATCCAAAGATATACCATAGCTAAACTCCTCGTTTGCAAGGATCCTGATGTTTTTGATGTAGATATTATTTCCATAGGCATTTTCGCCTATAAATGCCAGACGGATAGACCCTAGATCAGCATAGTCCGAAAGGTTGACCAATTCTGTCCGAAATTGGCTTTCTTCAGTAGGGATAAATTCATCCAAAGTGGCGGGGCTGGTTTCCAGCTGTTGCTCACTCTTCCGGTAAGGCGCATTGATGAAATCAAACGTGTTTCCGCAGTCCTGTGAAATAGCCACAATTAATTTGTCCGAAAACCCTGACTGGTCATATTGTGCATAGGCCATTTCGAAGACAAGTTGGGCATTGGGGTATTGTGCCAGGTTAATGATCGGAGAAATGTAATAGTCCAACTGCCCAGGAGCCTCATATTCGTAATTGCGTAGATAGATCAGGTCCTGTGCATTGCCCGAGATTGTAAGGCTTCTCTTTTCCCATGTAGATGACTCATCAGGGTTGGTGATGGACCAGGGAGAAGGAAAGGTGTTAAGGGATTCGCTATAAGGTAAGCTGATAGGCTGTTCCAGAACCGGGGTGATCGTCCGGGTATTATTAGTGCTTACATTATCAGGGACATCATTGGCCTGGGTGATCCTAAACTCCACCGTATTCGTCGTCGGCAATAGGGAGAATTGATTGAAGTTCATTATAAAGCTTTCCCCCGTTGCCAGATTGAACGTGACTCTCTTGGATTCCAGCAAAGTGCCGTTGCGTCTCAGTTCCACTCTGCCTGAAGTAAGTGTGTTTTCGCCAGCGTTCAGTAGCTCAATTCTTGGGTTGATCACAGCGTCGCATTCGAAATTTCCCGGCTCGAGTACCTGTGCTATTGCAAGGTCATTATCAGCAAGTACAGGTTCATGGGTAGCTCTGTTGTTGATAAGTGTGACTCTTCTTGGACTATTGGCGAGGACTACTTCCATGCGTTCTACCTGGCCTTGGGTAAAGAGGTTCATACATGCATCCGGCGTATAATCCATATAATTTTGGACCATGTCGTTGGAGTCACAGCTGAATCGCGCCAGATTACTGCTGCAGGAATTATTGGAATTGTCCTGAAGTGGGGTGTCTGCTACAAAATCATCCACTCCACACCCACCGTCTCCCCAAATATGTCTCAA
>CBFGUY010000291.1:0-4295 GCA_965651895.1 uncultured Algoriphagus sp.
CTATGGCTTGATGTGGTGGGAGTTCCTTTGTTTACTTTTGAGGCGTACAGCAAACTTTTTAACTCCTTGCACTTATTTTTCGCCCCGATTCATATCGGGGCCTTTTTGCAAGGCGCCTGTTCACTTTGGCTTTTTACTTCCTTCGTGTAACTTAGAATGGAAATCACCATTCTATGAAAAGCACCACACAGCCGCTTACCTTCGAACGCAAAAACCTAACTGATAAAAAGCTTCTGGAGCTTTACGAATCGCTCATCATGCCGCGAAGAATCGAAGAGAAAATGCTGATTCTCCTCCGACAGGGACGGATATCCAAATGGTTTAGCGGATGGGGGCAGGAGGCTATCTCGATCGGTGTGGTGAATGCTTTGCAAGCAGATGAATTCATCTTGCCTATGCATAGAAATCTGGGGATTTTTACCGGTAGAAACATGCCACTTGAGCGACTATTTGCCCAATTTCAAGGAAAGTTCTCCGGCTTCACCAAAGGTCGGGATCGTTCCTTCCACTTCGGGTCTATCGAACATCATGTGGTAGGGATGATCTCACATCTAGGGCCTCAATTGGCCATAGCGGACGGTATTGCCTTAGCGAATAAATTATCGGAGGAAAAAAAAGTTACAGTAGTTTTTTCCGGTGACGGGGCAAGTTCTGAAGGAGATTTCCATGAGGGACTGAATGTGGCGGCTGTCTGGAAATTACCCGTGATTTTTGTTATTGAGCACAATGGCTATGGGCTTTCCACTCCCAGCGAGGAGCAGTTTGCATTCAAACACTTCACAGACAAAGGGCCTGGATATGGTATGGAGTCCATACAGATTCAGGGAAATAACATATTGGAAGTTTATAGTACCATCATGGCTCTGGCAGAAGATATTCGCCAAAACCCCAGACCTGTATTGATAGAAGCAATGACCTTCAGGATGAGGGGGCATGAGGAAGCTTCCGGGACGAAATACGTCCCTAAGCATTTGATGGAAGACTGGGCTAAGCTAGACCCGGTAGAAAATTATGAGCAATACCTGGTGGAAATCGGGGTTTTGGATGAAAAAACAAAATCCCAAATCAACACAAGGGTTAAATCTGCCATCAATGAGGGACTGGAAAATGCATTTGCGGAGAAGGATGTTTCGCCAAATTTAGAGATTGAACTGGCTGATGTCTATGCTCCATATTCGCAATTTGTAATTTCTCCAACGAAAGATGGGACGACATCCGACAAGAGATTGGTAGATGCGATCTCGGATGGGTTGAAGCAATCCATGGAAAAATATCCAAATCTTATCCTCATGGGACAAGACATAGGAGAATACGGGGGAGTCTTTAAGATCACCGATGGATTCAAAGCTCAATTCGGTGCAGATCGGGTAAGAAACACACCGCTGTGTGAAAGTGCGATTATCGGAGCTGCACTGGGGCTTTCAATTAAGGGATATAAAGCTATGGTGGAAATGCAATTCGCTGACTTCGTTTCAGTAGGATTCAACCAAATCATCAATAATCTGGCGAAAATACATTACCGCTGGGGACAACATGCAGATGTGGTGATCCGGATGCCTACTGGTGCGGGGATGGCTGCCGGCCCCTTTCATTCCCAGTCCAACGAAGCCTGGTTTTTTCATACACCAGGACTTAAAATAGTCTATCCTTCCAATCCGTACGATGCTAAAGGCTTACTCAATGCTGCATTGGAAGACCCCAATCCTTACCTGTATTTTGAACACAAAGGAATGTATCGCTCCATCAGTTCAGTGATTCCTGACGATTACTATACAGTAGAGATAGGAAAAGCCACTTTGGTAAAAGAAGGTACACAGGTATCTATAATAACTTATGGAATGGGGGTACACTGGGCCAAGAAAACCGTGGAAGAACTGGGCATTTCTGCAGATATTTTGGACTTGCGAACCCTTCTGCCCTGGGATAAAACCGCAGTGAAAGAGACTGTAAAGAAAAACGGTAAAATTATTTTCCTTCAGGAAGATTGTATCACAGGAGGCATAGGAGCGGAAATATGTGCCTGGATATCCGAGAATTGTTTTGAATATCTGGATGCTCCTGTTATGCGGGAGGGAAGTTTGGATACTCCGGTTCCTTTTGCCCCAGCTCTGGAAAAGCAATTCTTGCCAGTAGAAAGATTTAAAGAAAAATTATCATCTCTTTTGGAATACTAATTGTTTCTTAAAATGAAACCAACCAACCTATTGCCTGATGACAAGAATTTTTCTACGCTCTTTGATTGTATTTTGCGCTTTCATTCTCCTTGCACCTAGCTCCCCTGCCCAGACATTTATAGGAAGCACTTTGGACAGCTATTCTGGTGTGCACTCGCTACTGCTGAACCCCGCTCTATCCACAGATTCCAAAATGCGGATGGATATCAATATTCTTTCTTCCAGTGCTTTTATTGGAAATGATTTCCTCAGTATTGATTTAAGTGATTTAAGTAATTTCCGGAATGGATTTGAAGTAAATGCTGATGATTCTAAAAATTCCAAAACCAATAATAATTTCTTTGGAAATGTAGATGTATTGGGACCCTCGGTTCTGTTTCATCTTGATGAGCGAAATAGCTTTGCTTTCACCACACGAGTCCGTGGCTTCTTCAATTTGACCAATGTGGGAGGAGACCTGTATGAATTGGCCAATACCGAGTATCATGACCAATCTGACTTTAATCTCACGATGGAAGATGTTTCGGGATTAGTTCACGTATGGGCTGAGATTGGAGCCACCTATGGAAGATTACTTATTGACAATGAATATCATTCGCTAAAAGGGGGAGTCACTCTGAAGTACCTGGGAGGGGCAGGAGGGATGTTTACCAGCAGTAACTTACTCAATGCCAGCTACAACAATAGTTCCAATATACTGACCACCTCAGGATCTCTACGCTATGGTTACACCTCTGGTTTTGATTCAAATGATATTAGTTTTTCTGATGTCAAATCGGGCTTTGGAGCTGATCTGGGACTGGTTTATGAATATAAAGAGCAAAATGTAAATACCTATTACCATCCTTATAAATTCAGAGTGGGGCTCTCTCTCATGGATATAGGGACTATTAACTACGACAAATCAGTCCGAAGTATTTACACTATGGAGGGTTCTTTTGATGCAGATGAATTTTTGACCAAAAGCCTAGAAGGAATACTTGAAGATAACTATAGCGGAGTGGAACTCGTCGGTACCACCAAAATGGGACTTCCTACATCCCTTCAGTTTTTTGGTGATTATAATATTGATGGGAAATTTTTCGTCAGTGCACAAGGAGCGCTTTCCATTAAGAACAATAAAGAAAACCCTGTAAGTAATCTTATCAATTCATTTACCGTAACTCCGCGGCTTGAAAAAAGATGGATAAGTGTGTATAGCCCATTCAGCATCCGTCAATACGACTCTGCACTTGCCTGGGGTCTAGGTTTGCGAGCTGGCCCAGTGATAATTGGCTCAGGATCAATCTTTACAAATCTGATTTCCAACACATCCAGAAGCACTGATGTGTATATTGGGTTTAAAGTTCCGCTTTATAACTAGCCGTTATTTTCTGTATTCATTAGCTATAAAAACGAATCAGACTTGAAAGTTGGGTAGTGATCAGAAAGCTCTTGACTATGTAATTAAATTTTTGTTTACCACATAGCTACCCCGCTCTCATAGTTTTCCCCAGAGACATTGGGATCTCCATCTGCAGAATTAATCCATAAATTACCGAACGTGCCGTTGGCACTTTTGGCGTATTCATTTGGATTTCCCAACCCTGAATTTCGCTTTGCTGCATTCAGGGCAGTAACCTGTTGTGCCTTTGGCACAAACACCAACAAAACCTGGTAAAATGGTTTTCCTTGCCAAAGGCAAGGCCTGTAAATGCCCAGAATGCAATTCTGGGTTAATGAAGCTGATATGTCCTCAGAGTGCCAACGGCACGATCAGTAATGTAAAGGCATTTGTGATCAGCCCAGTAAAATGTGTCGGCCATAAAGCGTGTAGGACCAGTGCCCAAGGAGCAGAATCACATCTCAATGGATCCAGTTCGAATATAGTATTTCTTAAATCTGAGCCCGGAGTAATTCCAAAAACTTCCTGTCTAATTTCTCACCATACCAGTCTTCGTACTCCACGTCTTTTCGCCCTGAATTCAATACTCCGAAACTTCCTGAAAACTCCCAAATCCCAAAGCCTATTCCATTTTCTCTCAACACTGTTAGCACATCTCCAAACCAGCTGAGAAAAACATCGTGTGGAGTTTCATTATATCCTCCGCACTCTCCACAATGTACCCCTACTCCCTGATC
>CBFGUY010000292.1:0-4284 GCA_965651895.1 uncultured Algoriphagus sp.
CGCCCAAGTTCCGGCATGGCTATGCCTACTTCCGTGGAGTTCATGCGATGGGGAATAATGGATTTGTCAGCATTGCCAGGAACGATATCAAAATCAAAGGTTCCGGCCCCATTTCCGGCAGCCACTGGGATTTTGTTCACACCAAGTTTCCTAGGGTCGGACTCATCATAGGTAAGGAAAAGTCCAGAAGTACTTGCCGGGCCTGCTGCACTATGGCAATGGGAGCAGTTGATATCCAAGTAAGCCATTGCACGTTCGTCAAGAGGAAGATTTTTGTCTTCATAGTTGACCATAGCAGGATGTGCTTTTTCTTCTTCAAATCCTTCCAGTTTACCTTTTGTTGTCCAGTATTCAAGTTGATTGGCTTTTCCGGATTTGAATTCCAGCTCATTATTGAGATGTTGCACTTTTACTCCTATAGGTACCAGTGTTTCATTCTGGTTATGGCAGGTTTTGCATTGGTTTTTATTTGGGACGAGGTAGTTGATTACCTGATCTTTACCATTGTAATCGATGAAAACAACTTCAGTTTCTCCTCCCACTACTTTTAAGACTGCCTCTGTCTGGTTTTCATTCCAGATATAGGGAAATGCTTCCCATCCTTTATCAGAATTGATTAAAAGCCTGGTTTCGATGATTCTTCTGTTTTCCTCTGGCTTGCGGAAGTCAGCTGGATAATAGAAGTTTTTGATCAGCACAGTGCCTTTTGGAAAGTTAAGTTCGTTAGATGCAAGTATGGCTTTTTCACCTTTCGGAAAGAAGATAAAGCGGCTTTTAAAGGCATAATCAGTAAACAGCGAGGAAGCCGGTTGGTAAGGAAATACTTCGTCCACCGGAATTAAATCATGTAATTCTCCTGAAAAGAATCCATAAGTAGATAATCTTTTGTAAGGGAATCTGCCATCAGCGAGTTCATCTTCCAGAGCAGCTTCTTTGATCTCTGTACTCGATGATTCAGTAGTGCATGCACTTATAATCAGCATCAGAGCCAGCACAAGATTAAATGGCCAGAAAATCTTATTGTTTCCCATTAGATTTCAGCAATTGCGCTGACATTGGTCTTAACTGGTACAGTGCAGTTTTGGAAAGGGGAAGCATCGGAATATGCCTTGATATTGTCTTCTCCTTCCGAGAAATCAAATCTGGTGAAATAGAGATCTTCCATCCCTTTCTCTGACAGGCAGATCCGCATAGGATTTGTAGTGATGTCATCGTTGATTCCTTCATCCCAGATTCCATCGTAAATAATATCTTGGGTCCTGGCTTTGCCATGTGCATTGTATATGCTTATTAATTGGCCCAGCTCTCTGCTTAGATCAGGGAAACCTTTTGTACGGTCGTATTCATTGTCGTGAATATAGATATCTGATGTAAATGGAGACCAGTTAGGCGCTTCGCTCGGGAATCCTGTGATCTGATAACTGGCGATGGCTACACCTGTGGTTTTGTTTCTAAGGATCCGGTTGTTGTAGATTTCTACTTCTTTGGCAGCCAAAAGAATCACTCCTGACCCGGGAGGAATCATGGTCACTGTGTTGCCATTTGGCCCTTCTCCGATTGCTGTGGCAAAGTTCTCGTGGTTGTTTTCAATAATGTCGTTGTTGTAGATTTTGGTTTTCGCACCATCAGCTTTTGGCAGCCCTGGTAGATTAAAAACCAAAATTCCTCCAGCATTGTCACGGGCGACATTTCCAAAAACCTCTGCATTGTCGCAGTTTTCTATTTCTATTCCAGCGACATTCCCAAAGGCCAGGGAATTTTTAACGATGATATTTTCTGACTGGCCCACATAGATGCCTGCATCACGGGAATGCGAGGCGATCACCTCATCGATCATCACATTCTTGCACTGTACAGGATAGATCGCATAAGTTCCGTTTTTGGATTTATCACCATTGGTCCAGGTGACATTGATTCTGCGGAAAATGATTCCATCTGTATGCTGGGCTTTTACTCCATCGCCAGGAGCATCCTCTACAGTTAGGTCCTCTATGGTGATGTTGCTACCTACCAGTTTGATGCCTTCCCCTCCTGTCTGGAGGTTCTTGAAAGAGAGCACTGTTTCCCTAAGCCCCGCACCTTTGATAGTGATGTTTGACTTATTGTCCAGAATAAGCTGAGTATTGAATTCAAAGAAGCCGGAGGGTATTTCTATTGTAGCTCCATCTTCCGCCATAATAAAATCCTCGACGATTTTTTCGGTTTGCTCCTGACTCATTCTAGGTAACTGGGAGCTGTCAAAGGTTTGCTCATTGGATGAACTGCTACAGCTGCAGATGAAAATAGATAATACGGAGAAGTAGAAGAAATATGATTTTTTCATAAGGCAAGAGAATATTTTGGGTTTCTCAAATCTACCTAAAATCAAAAACAGTTTTCTTTGACTTTTGTCAATAAATCATTGGCGATTCTGCTGGCCTGCTCTGCATGCTAGCCTTATCCATCCGGGTTGGAGATCAACTAGTAGAAAAAAGTGTGTACGATTGTCCTGGCAAGGAAGTGAAGGCCTACCTTAGCGGGGTAGGCCTATGAGAATAAGTGCTTGGAATATTTCTGCGCCTAAGTACCTCGAAAGCTTCTTAGGTTTTTTAAAAGGCCTCGTCTATCAATTCCTTGTTGCATGCCGCTCCGGCCATAGTACCGGTAGATACTGCATAAGAAACCGACCGAAACTGGCTGGTGCTATCCCCGCAGGCATATATCCCCGGAATGGAGGTCTTTTGCATGGGATCAACTTTGATATGACCATGGTCAGTAAGCTCAATCCCTAAGCTGGAAGGGATGTTTGAACTTTGCTCAAAGCCAGCCTTAGCGTACAAAGCTTGCAACGGGATTTTGGATCCATCTTTGAGTACCAGTTGTTTGATTTTTCCATCCGTATGATCAATGTGGACAATCTCCGTTTCAATAACAGTAATTCCTTTTGCAGTCAGTTTGGCTGTTTGCTCATCTGTCAAAGTTGATTTTCCGTTCGTGAAAAGCGTCAGGTCTCCAGTCCAATTTGCGATCATTTTCCCAAACTCAAAGGCAAAGTCGCCATTGGCCAAGATCCCGGTTTTTTGATTTCTCACTTCATAACCATGGCAGTAGGGACAGTGGATTACGGATATTCCCCAGCACTCGGTAAAACCCGGGATTTGCGGCATAATATCTTTGACCCCACTTGCCAGGATCAGTTTTTTGCTTTGGAATACTTCTCCTGCTTCGGTGTGGATTTCAAAGCCCTCTGCGACTTTTTTTGCGGAAACTGCATAGCCAGAGAAGAAGGAAATAGTATCGTATTGTTCTACTTGTTCTCTGGCGATGGTTGAAATCTCTGCCGGTTTTCTTCCATCCTGAGTCAAAAAGTTGTGGGAATGCGGAGTTTGTAGGTTGCAGGGTTTGCCGGCATCTATTACCAGAACTTTCCTCAAAGATCTTCCCAGTGCCATAGCCGCTGACAGTCCTGAATAACTTCCTCCTACGATAATTACTTCAAATTTGTTTGCTTCCATTTTTTATCTTTTTAGATAGGCAAAGGTAAAAACAGAATCCATAAATGCAATATTATTGCATTTATGGATTGTTTCAAATGCTACGGATTCGTTGACCAGAACTCCACATTCTTCACCAAAGCTCTTTTCGGCAGTTTCAGGTGAGAGACCAGTAACTCCGCAAAATCCTCAGGTTGCAAGACTTTGTCAGGATTGCCATCTGTGAGGTTGTTTCCGATAGCCAGGTCAGTAGCAATAGTACTTGGGGTCATACTGAAAACACGGATATCTGACTTGCGGACTTCCTGCATCAGGGATTCGGTCAGTCCATTCAAGCCAAACTTGGACGCACTATAGGCACTGGTCATCGCATTTCCTTTTTGGCCTGCAGTGGAGGATATGTTCACAATATCGCCTGACTTTCGGGCAAGCATGCCTGGAAGAACTTCGTGAATTACATAATACACACCTAGCAGATTGACTTTGATGATGTTTTCCCACTCGCTGACCTCGAGATCCAGGAATTTGCCAAACTTCCCTACTCCTGCATTATTGACAAGAATATCGGGTACTCCCAGTTCAGAGATCAGTGAGGTAATCGCTGACTTAATGCTGGAGAAATCAGACTGATCCGCTACTGCTATTGCAACTTTCAGAGAAGAGTCTATTCCTGCTACGGTTTCTTTGACAGCAAGCAAGTCTGATTCTGTCCTTGATATAAGTGCCAAATGAACCCCTTCTTTGGCCAAAGCCACTGAAATTGCTTTGCCTAATCCTTTTCCTGCGCCGGTGATGAGCGCGGTTTTTCCTT
>CBFGUY010000293.1:0-4257 GCA_965651895.1 uncultured Algoriphagus sp.
ATTCTGGGCATTTACAGGCCTTGCCTTTGGCAAGGGAAATCATTTTGCCGGAAATGAGTTGATTTAAGCGTCTGTGCCAAAGGCACAACAGGTAACCGCCCTGAATGCAGCAAAGCGAAATTCAGGGTTGGGAAATCCGAATGAATTCGCCAGGAGTTCCAACGGCACGATCGGTAAATCCTGAGGCATTCCTACAGGTGGAGATTCCTATAGCTCTGGCAAAAACTATGGGGGTTTGGTGGCTATGGGGTCCAACACAAGTTAACTACATAATCAAGCATCACGATCCCACCCCAGATATTCAGACTGATCCGCTTAGCTTAGCTCAGCTGGCTAGTGCGTCCCGACAGCAATCGGCATGGTCATCCCTGCCGCCGGCAGACAGGGGTTCGAATCAGTTATTCTCCACGAAAGCTTCACGGAAATGCGAGGCTTTTTTCAGGGTTTATAAGCCAACTTCATATGTGATTGATTAATCATGTAAGTCAGGATCTACTCGTACTAAGCTACTGCCTGACGCACTAAAAGAAACACTTTCCTGCTGTTTGAACTCAATGGACTCCAGTGTTTTTCCTTGCTTGCTATCTAACCTGGTAAACTTTTTGCTTTCCAAAAGTCATATTTCCCCTTATTGTTGAAAGTCGTAAAGTAGCATAATCTTTCGTTTTGGTCAAAGTACAGTTGCCGGGGCATTTACCTTCATTATCGAGTACCGGGAATTGATTTCCGTTTAATCTGGAGAAAAGTCAATAAATTCCGGGATGAATTTAGGCACAACAGTGGCTGGTTCAGTAGCGCTTTGGGCCACCGAAAACCGCAAAGCAGCTGATTCAAGTATGAGAACCAGTATAGGTTTCATAAGTCTTTTGTTTCTGAATATCTTTCATTGCTTAGACCCAACTGTTGTCCTGTGTGAAGCTATTCACCTTTCCTCTTATTTTTCATACCAATAGAGGATTGTTCCTGTTATAAAACCGGAAGATTCGTCAACTCTGAAATCATGTATATTAATACTGACTTCGATACTATTCTTTGCGGCTCTCCAAATTGCTTCAGGTGCATTCCCCGAATCATCTCGTTTGTCCACAGACTCTTCCGTAAGCGTCCAGCCATTGGAGCTATACTGTTTTGAAAAAAAACGGGTGGCTTCTTCCCAGGTCGCCGGATACCGAAATACTGCGCTTTTTCCAACAACGGCATCCGCACAAGCACTCATTGTAGCAGAAGCGGGAAACGGTACTGAAACACCCAGGCAATCGCTGAGCGTGCTGTTCTTGGATTCTTTATTCCCATCATTGGAGCAAGACAGTAAGCTAATAGCCATAACTGCCATAGCGATGCGTATAAGTTTTATCCTTTTCATCTCTGTATAATAAAAGTACCATGTTTATTTAACGACACAATCAGTGCATGCCTTTTGCAAAAGGCAGATCCATCCTAAGGCGCAGCTACTACAATTTTTCCGGTGACATCCACTTCCTCACCATCAGCACCCAATTTAAACTTCCCGCTAAAGGTCAATGTAAACGAGGCTACCGTTCCCTCTTCGCCGGCAAAAGAATAGTCATGCTCCTTGTAGTTTTCCAATGTCATACTGACCGGGTCCACAGGCCCATATTTATTCTCAGTCGCCCATTCGCCAAAGCCGAACGCCTGATTCTCAGTATGGATAGGTCTGTTGTTTTCATCCAACAGAAATCCGAGTCCGATTTGAAAGACTCCACGATCCAGAAGCATTGTACTTACTCCTCTACCGACCCCATCTTCTTCCAGGACAAACGCAACAGGATTATATACCTCAACTACCCCGGGGGCATGGTTCGCAATGCCGCCCTTATAGGTTTTGCCCCCTGTGATGGAGATGTCGTAGGTATGTTGGTCGGACGAGGTGTGCTTGTCATCAGGGTTCTCATCAGACTTGGAACAAGCGCTCATCATGCACAAAGTCACCACGCCAATTAGGGTTTGTATCATTGTCTTTTTCATCTGTTTATTTTTTTTGTTTTCTAGAATACGTTGCTCACTTCCTGGATTGAAGGATCACATGATCGATGACCAATAAAAGATCCGGATAATCGGATAGGTTGGCGAATTCAATCCCCCCTCTATAATTCCCGGCTTCCTGATTAACAGGGACATCCGGGAATTTAAAAAACCCGTCTTCGCTGACTTGGGCATCTGAGACCTTGTGGGTATAGGTCACAACTACGCCTGTAGCACAGATTTCCTGTAGTGAAATCTGTGCTTTGAAAGCTTCTGAGGAAATTAATTCTTCGGTCACATTTTTCCCTGATTGGGCATCCAGTAGCTTAAATTGGAAGTCCAGGTGCGCATCTTCGGGCATTGCCATCGAGGGAGTATATAGTTTCCGTTTGTTTTTGGTTTCCTTGTGAAGATGTATTTCAAGGGAGTGAGAGCCTCCAATTCCCTTCTTGGAAAGTTGCAGCGAATCCGGCAAGTAGCTATAGTTCCAGCCTTGTGCTGCCAAATCCGCCCCGCTTTGTATTCCCTCAAAATCAAACAGCTGTAGCTCATTTTCAGCCAATGATTCAGGATCGATGACCTTATTCAGGTACACTACTTTGTTATCCGACAAGTCCGTATCTAATGGTTTCAATGATTTGTCTTTGATATAAGTCGGCAGGTCAATGAGGTAAGACTCGACAGTGACTTGATACATCCCTGCTTGTGACAGATCTATCGGATCAAACCTAAATCGTACCCATCCCGGTGTAAAGCCCCTAAACTCAAGTACGGCTTCTTCTTGAAGCAAAATCGCTCCATCCGCCAGCCTTTTGATCTGAACGGAGCCGAAGATGCCCTTGCCTTTTTTATCGAAATCAGTCCCCCTGTTTTCCACACGAAACTCAAATTTTGTAACCTGATCTTGTGGGCAATTGGAGAAAGGAATATAATCGCCACGTGGGGACTCAGGGATCGTGATGGACTTAATGCCAATATTGACACCCTGCGCCAGCGCTTCGGTTTCGTTATCCGTTATTTCCGAAGGTTCGAAATCCTCCACTCCCAAAAAATCCCCCTCCGCTTCTTCAACCGCCTCCTCTCTATCCAAGCTGCCGGTTTTGTCCCGCTCACTACTATTGTCACAAGCAAGTAAGTGCAGCGGGGAAAGAGCCAACAGCATCAAAAAACAGAATTGTTTGTTTTTCTTCATTTAGTTCCTGTTTTTATAAATAAACGGCAAGCAATAGCCCAATTCAATAAAGGAATGCTTGCCGTTTATTTTTACTTATTCTTCACAATATTCACCTCCTGCATTATCAAATGTAATGTTGCTGGTGGTTAAGTTTCCAAATGGATCACTTGAGGTACTGTAAAAAGCGCAATTTTGTAAGTCTTTAAAAGTGGTATTGCTCACAGTAAGTTTTGGACGGGCATGGAGGTAAATAGCTCCAGTGTTTTGGTGATTTCCGCTAGTAAAATCGCCTTTGGCATTTTCTATAATAGCGTGCTCTATGATGTTATTTTCCTGTGTAAAGCCAAATTGAATACCGCCCCAGTTGGTGCCGTTATGTGCTTTTAAATGCACTGGTTCTGCCGCTGTTCCTAGGATTTTCAGACTTACATTATCATAACTGTAAGGTTGTATGTATGCCGCAGATTTCAACTGCATTTCTACCCCTGCCTCGATAGTTAAATGGGCTTCTTCTCTGATAAACACTCTACCGTCTACCAGATATGGCACGTCCAGTTTCTTCCAACTTACATCCATATTTTCTAATGTTCCGTAGTCACTCGTAATATTCAAAAAGTCAGAAGCATTGCCGGAATAAGATGAGGTATTATCGAAAAAATGTGCCATCTCGGCAGATACTTTTACCGGTACGCCCTCATTTCCTGTAATCGTTAGGTTTGAAGTGGATACGGTTGCATTTTTCCGGATACCGTGATAGTCTAAGCCAACGCTGCCCCCATTGCTTATCTCTACGTGGTTTAAGGTAAGGGCTTGTGGCGGTGTGCTCGACACGCCTCTTAGCGCCAAACTACCTTCATAAGAGGAGGCTAGCTTTTGCGAACCCGCATATTCTATTACCGTATGCTCTATCAGGTTGTTGGGGTTATGAGCTTCCGTTAAGAAAATCCCTCTCCAATAGCCTTTTTGCTTAGATGTTCCGGTTAAGATCACGGGATCTGCTTCGGTGCCTATTATTTCAAAAACCTTGTTGTCGAGATCAACCATCAATCCTGCATGGTTTTCGAAAGCGATAACCACTCCGGGTTCTATGCTCAGACTCC
>CBFGUY010000294.1:0-4254 GCA_965651895.1 uncultured Algoriphagus sp.
AAGTTTTTCGCCGAAAACCCACCAAAAAGATCCATACTGTTAGCACTTTGGACAGCTGAGGAAAAAGGCCTGTTAGGAAGTCGGTACTTTGCAGAGAATCCACTGGTTCCTCTAAATCAGATCATCTACAATCTCAATATAGACGGAGCTGGATATAATGACACTTCGATCATTACAGTGATAGGCTTGGGAAGAACCACCGGTGATGATCTGGTAATTGAAGCTGTGGAAGAATTTGGTTTGAAAGCAGTAGCAGACCCCGCACCTGAGCAAGGACTTTACGATAGGTCGGACAATGTAAACTTCGCCAAAGAAGGTATCCCCGCTCCTACTTTCAGCCTTGGATTCACTGCCTTCGATGATGAAATCAATAAATACTATCACAAAGCCGCAGATGAAGTCGATTCCTTGGATTTGGATTATGTGACGCTGTATTGGAAATCCTACATCCTTGCCGCACAAAATATCGCCAATGCAGCAGAACAGCCCAAGTGGGTTGCTGGTGATAAATATGAAGAAGCCGGGAAAGCACTTTACGGAGATAAGTAATTCTGTTCG
Source organism: uncultured Algoriphagus sp. (assembly GCA_965651895.1). Taxonomy (GTDB): domain Bacteria; phylum Bacteroidota; class Bacteroidia; order Cytophagales; family Cyclobacteriaceae; genus Algoriphagus. The sequence goes on from CBFGUY010000294.1 coordinate 559, forward strand.
AATACAATTAACATAACATACCAGCTTGGTGAACGATCCAAGCTGGTATTTTTTTGCTCCATTAGTTTTAGTTTTATATCCGCTCCTTCACCCTAACGTGCTTTACATCTTAGTAAGAAAAAGTTTTAGACCAAATTAACCCTCTAAAAACTCTTCATTTCAATACACAGTAGTTAAAACCACTAATCGTGCCTCAGCAGTAATCTCAATTGGACTGAATTTTCCAGGATTTAAAATAAGGTTATCGTCTTTTCTATTAGCTAGATTGGTGTTATAGACTCCCAGTGCTATTTCCCCATATTCAGCTACCTTATCTGTAAGTTCAGAAAAAGAAGTAACTCCCGGAGCCAATCCATATTCTTCAAACTTCCTAAAAATAATCTCAGCACCTCCTGCGGTAAAAAGCTCTTTACAAATGCTATTTACCTCTCTTTGCAATGCGATTCCTGCCAGTAGGTTACTTAGGATCAAAGGACTTATTATCACTTCAGTTTTATATTTTCTGAGTAATGCTTCGTTGGCCGGGTCTGATAGCTCAAGCAAAATATTGGGTTTTCTGTCCGCCTTCTCCAATAACTCTTCAAGTAAAACATAACCTACAATTGTTCTGGCATCTGCTTCCTCCTTTTCCAATACCCGCTCACTGCTCACTAATAATATATTGTCGTAAGTAGAGGGGTTTAAATTAGTGAGAACTTTCTCATTCACGTAATCGTCTTCGACATGCAGCAATTGAACCCGGTCGGTAAGGTTATCTAACTTTTGAAGTTGTATTTCTCTTTTCTCCTTAGGATAAACTGCCACCATTGTGATTTCATAGTATTCATCTTCATAGGTACAGAGCTCTCTTACCAAAGCTGGGATGTGATGATTCCAGCCTAAAATTAAAATCTTGACAACACCTTCCTGCTCTTCCACCTTAAGCTTGTGCTTAGCTTTTTTAGTAGCGGGATGCTTCACAGAAGCTGTATGCTTATATTCGATCGCTGATGAATTTTTGGCTATAAAGACCAACCTGTCATCTTTTTCTACAATGAAGTCAGGAGCAATATTTAGGATTGGAGTCAGCTGCCCATCAACAAGTCTGACTATACCGAGTATAATGGCTTTTGTAAAGATTTGTTTTAACTCATGAACATTTTTCCCAACTGCCTCCGGATACTCACGGCAAAAAATATTGTTTTTCACACTATGTGTTAGCAATTCATTGTAAACAGCTGATAAACCATGATGCCGAATATTCTGGGCAAGGAGGCGGCTGATAATTGTATTGCTCCCAATGACCTCCATTGGCCCGGAATAAGCACGGTACGCTGCCTTGATTTTACTTTGGTCTTGTATCTCAGCTACTATATAAGGGAATCGGCCTTTTACCGGAGAATCCACAGCCTCAGCATTAAGGGAAAGCAGGGTTTTTATCGTTTCTACATCCGGAGTGATCAACTCCCTATCCGTATAGGATGAACTGGGTATAATGATAGCAGCGGCATTCAAGCTGTCCACTCTTTTGAGGTGTTCCCGGTCAATCGGAATGCCCGTGCGTAACACAATTTCGTCTGCTCCCTTCCCAATCAACGGGTTATCCCGCAACTCCTGCACATGGCCCGGACTTACATCTTCAGCCAAAATGATCAGGTTCAGCCTTCTGGCTCCATAGAACTTCAAAAATCTCCGCAACCTGCCTACAGATTGAAAAATTTCACCTGCTGTGTGAATCGTTTTGGCATTCCAACCTAAAATAAGGATGTGGTTCTTAGTGGTTACCGGAGTTAAGCCTTGCTCCAGGTTTCTAATTTTCGTATTCATCCAGGTAGTAATAATAGCTACCATAGATCCTAAGAAAACAACGTATCCAAGTACGGTCAGAATTGTGGACACCAATCTTCTCCAAGTGCCTTCATCATCACCCAGATAACCTGGATCTGAAAGACGTAAAAAAGCCCACCAAACCGCTTCATTGATTGAAGCTGTCGGTTCTCCCGAAGGCAAAACCAGAATGCCTCCTATCAGGGAAATCAAGCCGATCAGCGCTGCTACAAACATCAGCTGCACGTGGGCACCTTTCACAAACTGGCGCTCTAAAAAAAAATTAAAACTGTCTCTGACTCTAAATCTCTTCATACTTGGAATTTGTGGTTTCTTTAAAAGCTATCCAAAATGCTGTGAGGTTGGAGAAAAGTTTAACTCCTTTTTCCACTGCGCATGTAAGGATATTTGACAACGACTAGTATAAGAAATCCCCATCCATTTCTAAATGTAGGAGGAAGCCCTTAACAAATGAATATAGTTCAATTAGTTTGCCCTTCCTAGAGCAAAAAGTAAAGCATTCCCAAAAGATTATAAAATTTTACCCAAAAAGCATTCCCGCAATAGTTGCAGTCATGAGACAAGCAAGGGATGCCGCCAGCAAGGATTTCAGGCCTAAGCGGCTGATATTTGCCTGCTGGTTAGGAGCTATTATGGCTATGCCTCCCAATTGGATGGCAATAGAACTGAAGTTAGAAAAGCCACACAGTGCATAAGTAGCTATTACGATTGATTTGGGACTCAAGCTTCCGAATTCCTTCATTTCAGAAAGGCTCAAATAGGCTACAAATTCATTGATAACCGTTTTCTGTCCCAACAGGCTGCCTACCTGTAATGTATCTACCCAGTCCACTCCGATCACCCATGCGAATACCCTAAAAACCTGACCAAATAAATACTCTAGGGAAAAACCCTTAAACTGCCCATCAGTAGTCCTCACCACAACCTCGTTGAGCCCGGTGACATCTCCTAAAATTCCCATTAAGAGATAATTCACCGCTGCAATGACAGCTATAAACGCCAACAGCATTGCCCCAACGTTCAGTGCCAGTTTCAAGCCTTCAGAAGCACCTATGGACATCGCGTCGATGAGGTTCACGCCCATTGCTTCCTCATTCACTTCCAGCTTATCCTGAACCAATTCTTTTTCCACCTCAGGAATAAATATCTTGGACATGACTATCGCCGCTGGAGCATTCATAATGCTTGCACCAAGTAAATAAGCGGCAAACTTGCTTTGCTCCTCCAGGCTTTCTCCACCCAAAAAAGCTACATACCCGGCAAGAACACCACCCGCAATCGTAGCCATCCCACCGGTCATCAAGCACATCAATTCTGATTTACTCATTTGTGGGATAAATGGACGGACAAGTAAGGGAGCCTCTGTTTGTCCCAAAAAGATATTTCCCGCTGCGGATAAACTTTCAGGGCCGGAAAGCCTCATCGTCCTAGCCATCACCCAGGCTATGCCAAAAACTATTTTCTGAAGTATGCCCAAATAGTACAATCCGGCTGAAACAGTGGAGAAAAATATAATTGTGGGAAGAACCTGGAAAGCGAAAATGAACCCATAGCTATCCCCTGCCAAATCCCCAAATATAAATGCGGCTCCGTCCCGACTGAAACTTAGAAATTTTACAAACCCCCTGCTTACCATAGCAAAAGCACTTTCCACTATTGGCACCTGAGTAATCAGAAATCCAAATACCAATTGGAGTAAAATACCAATTCCTACTAATCTCCAGTCTATTCTCTTTCTGTTGCTTGAAAAAATAAAAGCCACCAATACGATGACGGCCAAACCAAAGACACCTCTTAAATAATCCATTCAGTAATTATTGCAAATACGGCCTAAAAATAAGGAACGCAGGCACATAAAACAATCATGAA
>CBFGUY010000295.1:0-4246 GCA_965651895.1 uncultured Algoriphagus sp.
TGAAAGGAGCAAATGCATCAGCATTATATGGCTCTCGTGCCAAAGAAGGTGTGATCATCATTACCATGAAGAGAGCTAAAGCTGGGGTAATGACGATTGACTTCAACAATACGACCACATTTGAGAATGTTTCTGTAATGCCTAAGTATCAAAATGAATACGGTGGCGGTTATTCTCAGGACTTCGAAACATTCACTTTCAATCCTGCAACGGATGATCCAGCTTTAGCAGGATTAAACGGAGCGCTTATTCCTAATTTTTCTGCGGATGAAAGCTGGGGTCCACGTATGGATGGACGTCAGGTAGCCCAGTGGGATGCTTTTACTCCGGGAACTGAAACTTATGGTCAGACTAGACCATGGTCACCCAATCCCAATAATGTTAGAGATTTCTTTAATACTGGTGTAGGTGTGCAGAATAGCTTAAATATAGGAAAAGCTGGCGAGGGATATAATGTCAATGCAACAGTGACTAATGTGAACAGAACTGGAGTATTGCCCAACACAAATCAAGGAAGAACATTTTTGAACTTGAATGCAAGTGTTGATCTAGCAGAAGGGCTGACAATGCGGATAATGAGTAATTATAATAGAACCAACACATTTGGTAACCTAACAGAAGGGTATCAGGGCAGTGTTTCCCAGAATTTTAACCAGTGGTTCCAGCGTCAGTTGGATATGGATTTGTTGAAAAAGTATTATAGAATGCCTGATGGCAGATATACGAGTTGGAATATAAATTCAGCCAGAAACTCTACTCCCCTTTATTGGGATAACCTTTATACCTCACAGTACGGAAATATTGCTGAGTCACAAAAGGATGTGTATAACGGTAAATTCGGGTTGTCATATGAAATTGTAGATGGACTTTCTATAGTAGCAAATGCAAGCCGGTATTACGAATCATACCGATGGGACGATAGAATTGCAACTGGAACACTTGAACTTGACAGATATAGACAAGGTACAGAGGAGCGTACGGAAGATAACTTTGAATTCATGGGTCAGTATAATAAAGTGACTGAGAATTTTTCTATTTCCGCTTTAGCAGGTGGTAATATTCGTTTTGATAAAGACAGTAGAAATAGAATAGAAACAGCAGGTGGGCTTTCAGTTCCTGACCTTTATAACGTGGGTGCTTCAGTGGATCGTCCTGTCGTGTCAAATAGATTGCGTCAAAGAGAAGTAAGGTCACTATTTGCACAAGCCAGTATAGGATACAAGGAGATTCTATTCCTTGATGCATCGATTCGACGGGATTGGGATTCTGTGTTGCCATCAGATAATAATGCTTTTACATATCCGGCAGTTTCTACATCCTTTATTTTCTCCGAGCTTTTGGGTAGCCAAAATATCTTATCATTTGGTAAGTTTCGTGCAGGTTATGCAGAGGTGGGCAGTGAATTGAATCCATATCAATTAGATCCTACCTATGCACTAGGTACCCCGTATAATGGAAATCCAACAATGGGCTATCCTAACTCCTTAGTGGACCCGACTTTAAGACCTAGTACAACTTCTGCGATTGAGACAGGTATAGAGCTAGCATTCTTAAATGGTCGCATCCGTACTGAATTCTCCTATTTCTATTATGATAATTCCAATGAAATAATCAGTACTGAAGTGCCTAGTACTACGGGTATTTCCTCTTACACAATAAATGCGGGTAAGACTTATACTCGCGGATGGGATGCTACTATCGGTGGTACGCCGATTCAATCTGCAAACTTTAACTGGGATATTAATTTCAATTTTGCACGCAGCAGAAACTTTATTGAAGAAATTTATCCTGGAATCGACGCGATTCAGCTTGTCAATGGTTTCCTTGGTGATAGAGTTTCTGGAGGATGGGGTTCTATCTCGGCAAGAGCTAAAGTAGGCGAAGAGTGGGGGACTATCATTGGAGCCAAATATGAGAGAGATGAAGCAGGTAGAATTGTGGTTGGAGCAGATGGTATTCCTTTGCAGGTACAGAATCAAGTATTAGGAACTGTACTTCCTGATTATACAGGCGGTATTTTTAACAGATTTACTTACAAAGATTTTGAGTTAAGCTTTACAATTGATTGGCAGATTGGTGGTAAGATCAATTCTATTACCAATATGTTCAACGCCTATTCAGGATTGGGAGAAATGACCGTGGGTAACAACGATAAAGGAGTGCCTATGCGGGATGCAGTAGAAGACGGTGGTGGTCTGAAGTTTGACGGAGTATATGCAGATGGAACTGAAAATGACACTTATCTAGAGACTGATGCCTATTGGAAGTCACTATTCGGTCTACACGAAGCTTGGGTTTATGATGCAAGCTATGTAAAGCTACGTGAGATCAGGTTCGGTTATAATCTTCCTCAGTCTTTGCTTCAGCGCACCAATTTCTTAAGAACTGCAGCAGTAGCGGTAGTGGCAAACAACCCATGGTTGATTAAAACAAATGTACCAGGATTGGATCCTTCCCAGTTGTCAGGTGATACGAGAACTGCCCGTAATAATGGGGCATGGGTAGATAGTGGACAACTTCCCGCTACACGTTCTATTGGTTTTGATATTCGTTTAGGATTCTAATAAATAAGAAACATGAAAAAAATAATTTCAAAATATATACTTATCGGGATGGTTACTGTTGGAGTAGCATCCTGTGATATTGGAGATTTTGGGGATACTAACGTAAACCCTAATGAAACAACTCAGGCAATTCCATCTTCCTTATTGACTAATTCAATCAATAGTTTGAAGGGTACAGTTGATGCTCCTCAGGGTTCACTTTATTCTCAATATCTGGCAAATTCCCAATATACGAGTGCAGATAATTACCTGACCATCATATTTGATTATGGCGCTATATATAGAGGAGCTTTGATGGACCTTGAGCAAATTATTTTGGTTAACTCCAATGAAGAAACCATGGTGGAAGCATCTAGGTATGGTTCCAATGAGAATCAGATTGCTGTTGCTCAAATACTTCAGTCTTATTATTTCCAGAGAACAACAGATCGATGGGGAGATATTCCCTATTCTCAGGCTTTGAATATTGCTGATGGAGTACGCCAACCGGCATTTGATGCACAATCAGATATTTATGCTGGGATTTTGGCTACGCTAAAAACTGCTCAAGCAAACATATCTACAACTGCTCCTGTACAGGGGGATATCCTTTTCGATGGGGATATGGATATGTGGAAGAAGTTCGCCAATACACTCCGGATGGTGATGGCTTTGAGATTATCAGAGGTAGACCCGACAACTGGCGCTGCTGAATTTGCTTCTGCTGTAAATGATGGGGTGATTGCTTTGGATAATAGCGAAAATATTTTCTACGCTAACCTACCGGAAGCTGCTTTCCAGAATGCATGGTTTGAAAGATTCCTTACCCGTAGGGATTATGCTGTAGCCAATACCTTGGTAGATAGAATGCAGACTGTAGCAAACGGTGGAGTACTCAATGTAGCCATGGATCCTCGGCTTCCTGTTTATGCCGACCCTACAGAAAATGGTGGTAAGTATGTGGGGATGCCCTATGGACTTTCCGAAGCTAGATCCGGAGCTATTCCAAACACAAATAAATCTTTCTTAGGAGAGGAATTACGTGCTCAGGATGCTCCAAATTATATCTTCACTTCAGCTCAGGTGTTGTTTTCTATGGCTGAAGCAGTTCATAGAGGATGGATAGCTGGAGATGCCGAAGCGCTGTATTATCAAGGTATTGAAGCTTCCTTGGAACAATATGAAGTAGCTAGTGGATATGCTACTTACATATCAAATTCATGGGTTCAATATGATAATGCTAGAGCTTTAGAGAAGATAAATACCCAAAAGTGGATAGCCAACTTCTTGAACGGCTATGAAGCTTGGGCAGAATGGAGAAGAACTGGTTATCCAGATCTGAAGCCAGGAGAAGATGCGCTGAATGCCAGTGGTCAGATTCCAGTGCGTCAAGCATATCCCTTGTTCGAGGTTAACCTTAACTCCACAAATTACGCGGCTGTAGTAGCCCGTCAAGGTGAAGATGGGTTGGATACACCAGTATGGTGGGATGTTGATTAATCTAAGCTGAAAATATAAAATGCCATCTGCAATTTGTGGATGGCATTTTTATGCTTTGTGCACATATGAAGAGAAAACTACCACACTTATTATTCTTCTTGCTTTTAACTCCCATCCTCTTTGCCCAAGAGGTGACCAATTCAATATTCTTTGATCAGGACTATTCCGAAACTCCCCTTACAGTGGTGCTGGATAATCTTCAA
>CBFGUY010000296.1:0-4240 GCA_965651895.1 uncultured Algoriphagus sp.
TAAAGGACTGAAAAATGAAGAGATTGATGGAGTTAAAGTTTATCGTGCTGGTTTGGAAAACAGGTATTGGCCCTATTCAAAAGTCAAGAAGAACAAGCTTTCCCGCCTAGTTTGGCACTATCGGGATCAGGCTAATGTATCCATGGCGGAAGTAGTGGAAGAGATTCTAAAAGCTGAAAAGCCTGATGTTGTTTCGTGTCACAACCTCGCAGGTTGGTCAGCAGAAGTCTGGATCCCCATACATAAGGCTGATATTCCAATCGTACAGGTGCTGCATGATCTGTATTTGCTTTGCCCCAATAGCAACATGTTTAAGAACGAGCAAACCTGTGAAAACCAATGCTTTAGCTGCAATCTTTTGCGAAGCAACCATGCCGAAAAATCTAAGTCAGTCACCGCAGTAGTAGGGATCAGCAATAGCATCTTGCAGCGGTTTATTGACTATGGGTATTTTCCCAATGCCTCCAAGAACGTCATATATAACACACGTACCATCCCAAACCCGCCCCACAAGCCTCTGAGAAAATCAGAACAAGCTATGCGATTTGGTTATCTGGGCACACTATCAAAAGTAAAAGGCTTGGAATGGCTGATCGAAGAGTTTAAACTACTTGATTTCGAGTCAAGCTTGAGCATAGCTGGAAAAGGGGATACTGCTTACGAAAATCACCTCAAAAATATGGCCTTCGGCTCGGCCATCTCGTTTGAAGGATATGTGAATTCCACAGAATTCCTTGCAGATATTGATGTACTCATCGTGCCTTCGCTGTGGGAGGAACCTCTGGGAATGGTAGCAATAGAAGCATTGGCCAATCATGTACCCGTGATCGCAAACAAAAGAGGCGGGTTAAAAGAAACAGTAAAAGAAGGGATCAACGGTCTTTATTGCTACGATAGCGAGCCACATTCCCTAAGCTCCGTCATGCGTCAGATTTACTTTGAACCTGAGCAATACAATCAATTTAGCCAAGCTGCAAGAAAGTCTGTGGCTTCCATTTTGGATGCAGATCGTATGATAGCGGAGTATGAGGCAGTGTTGAAACAAGCGATGAATACACCCCAACATGCATTCTCGAAATGAATACACCGGAGATCACATTGACAAATCAGCCTTTGGCACTTGAAGGAAACCAATGGAAAGCTATTTCTATTGCTGAAACACTGTTTCTGCTATCGTTGATTTCCATGTTTCTTCCTGTAAAAGTCTATCCTGTCATATTTCTGGTCAGCAGCTTTTTTTTCTACCGGGAAACTCCCCAGATAAAATTCCAAAACTGGTCAGTTGCCCTGGCAGTCTTTAGCACATATGCTGTCATAAGCTATGGTATAAATTATCCCGGAGAACCCCTTGCGCTAATCAATATTATTAAGTTAGTGATTAACTTTTGCTTTCTGTTTTTTGCCATCAACTGGCTTGGATCACGGGATAATGAATCACTGATAAAAAGACTCGACACTATTCTGCTGGCAGTATTGTCGCTTTCGCTGGTGCAACTTCTGATTTATCATCAAGCATATGGATTCCAGCTGATCACTGGGAGCGATTCATCAGGACAGGCAAGTTCACTATATCGTGACACACTTTACTACTGGGGGCTGGAGGATAAAAACATGTTCGGCGCGAGAATCGCCTTGATGGGCTTTTCCTTTATTTGTATCCCGGTGGTACAGAAAAACAAACTGTCGATCTGGAGAATTATCTTCGTATTCCTGGTCGCTTTTTTCAGCCTTTCCCGTACGCCCATAGTCGCTTTGCTAATAGGCGTTTTCCTTTTGTTTTGGTTTGCCTTGGATAGAAAATGGAGAATAGGTCTGGTAGTTTTGATCGCGGTTGCATTGCCAATCATCCTACACAAAGTAATACGTGTGGAGTCTATCACTTCCTCCAATGACGGTATGGGTATTAGACTGGTCTATTGGACAGCTTTTATAGAGCATTTTGGAAAAATCTCACCGTTGGGAAACGGCTTCCTGAGTGCACCTGAATTTCTTCGCAGCAACGCGGAGTTTTATCGTGGCGAACCCCATATTCATAATACTTTTTTGTCTACATACCTTGAAATGGGAATTGTCGGGTTTTTCTCCTTTCTCGCATTTTTGGTTTGGTTTATCAAAGATTGCCTACGCAGAGCAGACAATCCAAAACTATGGTCTGCCCTTTTTCTACCTATTGTAGCCATTATGATGATTCTATATTCGGGCTATGACAATGATGTCGTGATGTATTTGTGTCTTATATATGGAATTGGCTCACTGCAGGAAATCAACTTCCAGAACATTAAACTTAGTCTATGAAGCCCCAAAAAAAAGTATTGATCGATAGTCGATGGGCAGGAAATACAGGAATCGGAAGGCTGTATCAGGAAGTGATAAAATACTCGCCAGAAGAAGCTTCCTGTGAGTACGTGAAGAGTAAAATGGGCTTGGGTAGCTTAATCTCCCCCTTGATGCTGGGTGAGGAAATTAAGAAGTCAACTGCGGATGTTTTCTACAGTCCTTCTTTTATGCCACCAGCCTTTACTAAAACTCCTTTCATTTTTACGGTGCATGACCTGATGCATTTGTTCTATTATTCTAAGCTTCACAAGATCTACTATGAACAGGTGATTGCAAGGCTGGCTCCCAAAGCAAAAAAAATCATTACAGTATCTCATTTCAGTAAAAAACAGCTTGTGGAGTTGCTTCATATACCGGAGGATCTCATCCGGGTGATCTACAATGGCGTGGACAGCCATTTTCTGGATAATGAAGAAGAATATGAAAGCGCAAGGCCATACTTTCTCTATGTGGGAAACAGGCGTAAAAACAAAAATGTCCCGGCCATGCTTACGGCATTTGCCAAAGCTAAAATCCCAAATGAGTTCATGTTTTATTTGTCAGGGAAAACAGACCCAGAAATTGAAGCATTAATTGTGAGTCTCGGTATCCAGAAAAGGGTTCGGTTTTTGGGTTTTATCGAAGAACAGGATCTTCCTAAACTATATAAGGGTGCGCATGCTACCTTGTTTGTTTCATTAATGGAAGGTTTTGGATTGCCTATAATTGAATCCATGGCCTCAGGCACTCCTGTGTTGACATCCAATACGAGCTCTCTACCCGAAGTTGCCGGTGAAGCCGCGCTGTGTGTAGATCCAGAGAATGTCTCTTCAATAGCCTTAGGAATAGAACAACTAGTGAATGATGAAGTATTCTATGTGGATTGCATAGCAAAAGGATTTCAACGGGCCCAAGAATTCAACTGGGAGAAGACCGCAGCTGAAACCTGGGAGACAATTCTAAGTTAAGAGAACAAAAACGATTGGATCCAATTGACTCAATGGTAACTAAAGGGCACAATAGCTTTCTCGCTAACATAACGCATTTATTAAAGACATGATCCGATATTTTCCAATCTTCATTTTTCTTCTGGCCGCATTCCCTTCTATAATCTATGGCCAGGATGAATTATCCAAAAACGGGAATGAAATAAATGTTCTTGATAATGGGATCTTGCAAGATTCAGAAACTGATCAGACTGAAGCAATCCAACAACTGATCGATCATGCTGCAGAAGGAGATACTCTTTTTTTCCCAGAAGGAAACTATCTGGTCAGGACAATACAATTGAGAACTGGAGTCAGTATTCGCTCCGTAGGAACAATAAAGCACCATCCCTCTGCTAAAGCAGGTGAATTTTCCATAGAAAAACAGAATTCCCCCAATCCTTTGATTTTAGGGCATGGAGTAAATGACCTAAGCATATCTATTCAGGGAGAATCAAAAAATGAGGGTATTTATCTTTACAAGAGTCATCAGATCCGCATTTATGACACAGAACTAGTGGGGGATTCACTAAAGCGTAGAGCCTATCCCGGCATTATGACTTTTCAGTCCAGCGACATAGAGATCGCCACTACTAAAATCCATCATTTCGGTATGCCTAGAGCCGAAACACATAGCTACCAGCCTGGAACAGGAGTCCGAATTTTGTCCTCAAATACTATTTCCATCCATGACTCGGAGATTTTCCGTAACGGAGAAAATGGTGTGTTTATCCACGGGAGCCGGAAAGTGGAAGTAGTCAACAATGTGATCCATCACAATGGTATGTCTGCCATCCAAGTGGCTTTCGGGGATTCTGGGAAGGAAAAGGATTATATTTTTTCCCATAACATCATGGATGAAAATGCTTCTGATTCCATTGACATTAACAATAGATCTAAGGAAAAAGCGAAGGATATTGAATGCCTTATTATAGAGA
>CBFGUY010000297.1:0-4232 GCA_965651895.1 uncultured Algoriphagus sp.
TGCAGTGGAAATACTAGGTACTTCCCTATCCGGATTGTTGATTGATCCTCTCGATCCAATAAGTATCCAATCAGCTATGCAGCAAATGATTGATCTTTCTCCTGCCGAGCGGCTGGCTATAGGGGCGAGAGCCAGGGAAGAGGCCAAGCGGTTTTCTGTAGAGAATTACATACAATCTTTGATGTCAATTTATACTTTTTCAGACTCCATACCTAAGCCTTCAGACTTTTGATCCGTGTCCTTCACTGCATAGAAACAATCGCCTCAGGGGGTGTAGAACAGATAAGGCTGTCAATGGTTCGGGGGCTTCCTAAGTCTCATTTTGAACACAAAATAATCTGTACCTGGGAAGGTGGAGAAATCGCTGATGCTCTTAAAGCAGAAGGTGTAGAGTTGATACCAATTGGAGGGTTTAAGCATCCTCTGGAATGGGGTAAGCATAGCAAAGTGTTGCAGGTTATCAGGGAATACAATCCACATGTCATCCATGGAGCTATCTTCGAAGGGATGGCCATGGCCGCGATAGGCGGTACAATTGGCAAGGTGGCGGTGGTGATTTTGGAAGAAACATCCCATCCCATAAGCAGGTCAAAAAAAGCGATCTACTTGCAAAGATTTTTTGCCAAGGCAGCTGATGCGGTAGTTGGGATAGCTCCTACAGTCGTCAATTACCTTAGGCAAACGGTAAGATTGCCGGAATCACAAGTAAAACTGATCAACAACGGCGTGAATCTTCCCAGGGAAGTTTCTTTTGAAGAAAAGTCTTTGTTGAAAATAGCTCTCGGGATTAAAGAAGGAGATCTGATCATAGGTTCAGCAGGAAGATTTTACAATGAGGTCAAACGCTTTACCGATATTCTGGAAGCTATTAAGATCCTAAATACTCCCAAGATCAAATTTCTTTTGCTGGGACAAGGTCAAGACCGGGAGCTAATATTCCATAAAGCCAAAGAGTTGGGCTTGGAAGATCAATTGATTTTAGCAGGATTTCAGATGGATACTGCTCCTTTCTATCAGCTCATGGATGTTTTTTGCATAGCATCGGCTCATGAAGGATTCGGACTAGTGGCGGCAGAAGCCATGCTACATGGACTGCCTGTTATTGCAACTAAAGTGGGTGGGCTACAAAACATCGTAATTGATAGACAAACTGGGTTTTTGGTGCCTCCTTTTTCACCACAAGCCATTGCTGAAAAACTGCGAATTCTAATCGATCAACCCGAACTTAGGAATGAAATGGGTCAAAAGGGAAAGCGAAGGGCTTTGGAAAATTACACAGCTGAGCGTTATTGCAAAGAAATAGAAAACCTTTATTTGGGTCTTTTAAAGAAAAAGGGAATCTACCTTCCAGATGGTACAGGTAAGAATTCTGATGTATAGTAATGCTTGATCTAGTAGTCATACTATTGGTAATCCTCGCCCTTGTAAACTCCAATTCGAGTATGGCGAAGCGTTTTGGTTTGCCTTACAAATATGAATTGCAGTTACACTATTTGCTGGCGTATCATATTTTCTTTTCTGTTTTTTTTACCTATTATATCCTGAACTTTGGCGGTGATTCCCAAGGATATTGGAGATTGGGGATGCAGCAGGCGTTAGTAAGAGGAGAAGTGACTTGGATGTCGTATTTTGGGGATTCTACCTGGTTTATTTTATGGCTATGCTATATTCCAAGCAAGATTTTTGGGTTGAGTTATATTACCGGTAACATCCTCTTTGGAGCACTTGGCTTTGTTGGAATCCGATACATTTTTATCCTTACAGCTGAGCATTTTCCTCACAACTATGAGCTATTTGGTGTTCCGCTCTTTCCCACTGTATTTTACTTTCTCAACCTGCATTTTTGGACTGCGGGAGTGGGTAAGGATGCGATATGCTTCTGGGGAATAGCCTGGTTTCTTTTTGCACTTCAAAAATACAAGAGCAGGTGGTGGCAGGGATTAATTGCTTTGTTTTTTGTCTATATGGCCAGGCCGCACATGGGGCAGGCATTGCTGGGCGGTGCCGCTATGGCAATTATGCTGGGAAGCGAACTGAAAATACATTTTAAAATAGTTATGGGCTTGGCTGCAGCTGCCGGGACTTATTTCCTGTTAGGATCCACCGCGGAATTCCTAAAAGTGGAAGAGTTGAATCTGGAATCCTTGACCCAGTTATCAGAAACTACCGCCGGTAACCTGAGTAGGGGGAACGTCGGCTCCGCAGTGGATATCTCTTCCTATTCCTTACCCATGCGGCTTTTTACCTACATGTTCCGGCCTTTGTTTTTTGATGCCCATAATTTTGTGGCACTCTTTAGCTCAGTCGAAAACCTGGTCTATTTATACCTAAGCTTTTTTATCTATCGCAACTGGTCCCCAGAGGCAATCCGGGATATGCCCCTGTTCCTAAAGGCAGGAATAATCACTTTTATACCGGTTACTCTGGCCTTTATGAACGCACTTAGCAACCTGGGAGTGGTCATGCGCATGAAAAACATGACCATGATCTACTTCCTGCTGTTCTGTTTTTTCCTGATCTCCTACAATAAGCAGCTGAGAATCCAGAAAGTAGAGGAGAAAATGCGCTACTATAAGCAGCGGGAGGAGATTAAGGCCAGGAAGAGTAGGAGGAATGCGGGGTGATTTTGTAGTTGGCAGTGTTCAGTCGCAGTGGGCAGTATTCAGTCGTAGTCGCAGTGTGCAGTCGCAGTGCCAACACCGGACACCGGTCATCCGACATCTGACAATCTCCATTTTTTAGCTTTCTCATTTCAGCTTTCTGACTTTTTAAGAGATTTCCTACCTGCGGTAGGCAGGCGAAGGAGCCGCATTGCTACTGGATGAACTACCTAGCATAAAGCGACCGAGAAATCCCTTTCCTAATCCTACTTTCCTTCTAAAATCTTTTTGATCGCCTCATTCATCTGCATCATCGTCTCCATCATCTTCATCATGACCTCTGTCTGATTCTTATCGGCATAGTTTGTTCTTACATTTCCGGAAATTGAGAAAGGTGAATTCGTTAAGTTTTCTATCATATGCCCTGGCTGTGTAGAAATTAATTGAAGTGGATCAACTTTAAAAAACTCGGATACCTTTTGAACCATATCTACCGTGATTTTGCTCTCACCACGCTCGTACTTGGTATAAGTAGCCTCTTTTATGCCAAGGAACTCAGCCACTTCCAAGGCTTTGGTATCCGTCAGTTTACGGTACATATAAAAATTCCTTCCTATGGTTTTGTTTTCCAGTACAGTAAAATCTGATTCTTCTGATTCCTTCATAATTGCTTCCGTTTACTCAAAAATAAGGATTTTAGGATGCTTATCCTTTCCCTGAGCCTACTTTTTTAGATTTTAGGTCCGGTAAATTATTCCGCCTCTAGCCTTCCTTTGCCCCCGTGCGTGTGCTCAATCATGGCCTTTCTGGTCGGATTTATGTTGTTCAGGATTTCTAATCCGATAATTGATTCACAAACGCTGTACACCTCCTCTGGACAATATTTCGTTCTATCACTATGCTTCATGTCCTGCCTGTCCCGATGAGCATAGCGTTATCGGGAAGGGCAATGACCTTTGGCCTTCTTTGACCTAGGGTTACGCCCTTCGTTCCTCAGGTATCGACCCTAGGCTACCGACCGGGCCTACCTACGGCAGGCAAAAGCCAACAGCCACAGAAAACCGCCAACCTCCAATCCGCCAGTCGATAACCACCAACTGTGTTTTATTCACTTTCATTTCTATTCTTTAGACTTCAGCCTAACGCCTACACCAGACAGTCCATTTTTAGGCAAAGACAAGTGTCAAAAATCAAATCGGTGCACAATCGTTTTCCCATTATGATCTTTTGTCCGATTTGAAGTATAGCCTCGGGCAAAGGCTTTTGCCTGTCCGCCGAAGGAGGAGATACTTTTGCTCTTCAAAAGTATCGAAGAGAATTACCTTAACTTTATCGATGCGGCCCAATAGTGAAATTGAAGCTAAGTTTGCCAGTTTCAATTTCACTGTTTGGATCTTGGTGCTACTCCTCGGGCCACACCCGCTTTTCCAAAAAATCCCCCTGCTCCGAGGACAATTGGATTGAACATTCTTTACCCCGGGTTTCGCTCACTCACTTCGTATCACTCCCTTACCCGGGGCTATTAAGAGTTTTACCCCTTCAGGGTAACTTTTCGTTCGATAACCCAGTGACTAGTCGGCGCAAGGTCTTCAGACTTGTGCCGGGATGCAATGCAGTCTTCAGACTGCCTTA
>CBFGUY010000298.1:0-4207 GCA_965651895.1 uncultured Algoriphagus sp.
TCCGTTTGAGCCTTCATGGCTCTTTCCTTGCCTACATTGCTCACTTCCACCTCCTTCATCAGATCCTCAATGATTGTGGCCAGGCGGTCATTGAACCGGATGATAAATGGTGGAATGCCTAAAGAATTAAAAAAATTGACTACGTCAAAGACTTTAGACTCAAAACCTAAAATGGAAATACAGTCATCCTCCGAATTTTTAATTTCCCTGAAACTAATACTCTGAAGGTATTTCTTCTTACTCTCTTGGAACTGATCCTTGCTTACTTCTCCTTTTTTTGAACCACCTCCGAGGGTGAGTTTGGTTTTTTGCTCAGCTGGCAGAAACAAAACCTCTCCTTCATTCAGTAGCTCCTGATCTTCTCCAAACTTAAGGGTGCCATGGTGAAGTAAAATCAGGGTATTATCCGGTTCAGAATAATCTTTCACAGAGACAGGCTTTTCAACCCGGAAATTATTCCCGCGGATAAACCTTACATTGACTGATTCGATTACTTTGTTGTAATATTCCATGAATAATTAGTAAAAAAAGATAATTCCAAAAATAGGATTTTTCTTACAGGAAATCATGGTTTTTCTATAAGTGGTGTAAAAAAAATAAAAAAGGGTACAATTTTATCTGATTATACCCTTTCTTTTTGAACTAAATCTCTATTTGAGAAGCCCCCTGGATATGACTATTTTTTGAATCTCAGAAGTGCCTTCATAGATCTGGGTAATCTTCGCATCCCTCATCAGGCGTTCGACATGGTATTCTCTTACATATCCATAGCCCCCGTGAATCTGAACAGCCTCAATACTTACATCCATGGCCACCTGGGAAGCATAAAGCTTTGCCATGGCAGAAGCGTGTGAATAATCCTCACCCTGATCCTTGAGCCAGGCGGCCTTGTACACCAAAAGCCTGGCCGCCTCTATGTTGGTAGCCATGTCGGCCAACTTGAATTGAATCGCCTGATGCTGGCTGATGGGTTTGCCAAAAGTTTTACGCTCTTTAGAATAAGCCAGTGCAAATTCATAAGCCCCTGCCGCTATTCCCAATGCCTGGGCAGCAATTCCTATTCTACCGCCATTCAACGTCTCCATGGCATATTTAAAACCTATCCCCTCTTCTCCAATGAGATTTTCTACAGGAACTTTCACATCCGTAAACATCAGGGAAGTAGTATCTGATGCTCTGATGCCCAGTTTATCCTCTTTATGGCCGGGTGTAAATCCTTCCCAGCCTTTCTCAACAATAAAAACAGAGATTCCTTTATGGGCCTTGCTGTGGTCAGTCTGGGCAAAAACCAAATAGGTATCAGCTTTTGAACCGTTGGTGATCCAGTTTTTGGTGCCATTCAACACATAATGGTCTCCACTTAAGTAAGCCTCGGTTTTCTGAGAGGTAGCATCTGAACCGGCTTCAGGCTCTGAAAGGGCGAATGCACCCAGCTTTTGCCCGGAGGCTAGGGGCTTGAGATATTTCTCTTTCTGGGCTTCCGAAGCGTACTTTTCCATTCCCCAGCATACGAGCGAATTGTTCACAGACATCACTACCGAGGCAGATGCATCTATTTTGGACAGTTCCTCCATCGCCAGGACATAGGAAAGCGAATCCATGCCGCCTCCACCATACTTGGGGTCTACCATCATCCCCATGAAACCCAGCTCTCCCATTTTTTTGATTTCCTCAGCCGGAAATCTACACTCGATATCCCGCTGTATTACTTCTGGAAGGAGTTCGTTTCTCGCAAAATCTCTTGCTGCTTCCTGTACTGCGCGCTGCTCTTCTGTAAGTTCAAATTGCATAATATTCTCTTTGGGTTTAGCTATCTGCTTGGAATATATGGCAAAAAAAGAAGAGGGACAACGCTTGCCCCTCTTCCAAAACCATTATTTGACCTGTATCAATCCCGTCCACCAAAGAATACCATAATGTAATATGCTAAGGTAGTAAGTGCGGCTAGTGCAGCCACTACATAAGTCATTGCTGCCCACTTCAGCGCATCTTTAGACATTGCATATTCATCGGGAGTTACGATGTTTCTGGTTTTGACCCAGGCGAGTGCTCTATTACTTGCATCAAATTCTACCGGTAAAGTGACCAAAGAAAACAGGGTGATAATACTGTAAGCACCAACTACAATAAAACCGATGATTTCATAAGGCATCTGTATAAGGAAGCTACCTAAAAGAGATGCGATTAGGACTATGTTGAGGATCTTTCCTGCACTGTTTTGCAATGGTACCAGCGTCGATCTTAAATTCAGCCAGGCATAAGAAGTAGCGTGCTGTACCGCATGGCCGCATTCGTGGGAAGCGACGGCAGCTGCAGCGGCATTTCTCCCATAATATACATCTGGACTCAGGTTAACTGTCTTGTTGGCAGGATTGTAATGGTCCGTAAGCTGTCCTTCTACAGACAAAACCTGCACATCTGTGATGTTGTTATCCGCAAGCATGAGTTTAGCGATCTCAGCACCTGAGAGATTGGCCTGTAAAGGGGTTTGAGAATATCTCTTGAATTTGCTTTTCAGTCTATTGCTCACCACGAAACCTGCGATGGCAAAAACGACTACAATTAGTATGATCATAAGTTTATAAGTTGCAAAGATGAATACGGATTAAGGGGTTGCGGGTTTAGTCCAAGAAGGTATTTTCAATACAATTATCCAGCTTATCAGACCGGCTACTACAACCAAAACCACCTGAGTAGCGTGGATAATTGCTGCGAAAATTTTTCCATCCACTTCCGATATACCCAACTGTATCAAAATAAAGGCCACCAACGCATGAAAGGTTCCAATCCCTCCCTGAACGGGCGCAATCATGCCAATACTTCCCATCACCATGACTAGAAGTACTTCACCAGAAGACAAATTGGCAGTGCTGGGTATTCCCAGAGATACTGTGTACATGGTAAGGAAGTAAATAACCCAAAGCATAGCAGAACTTACCCAGAAACCAAGCTGGTTATTGAGTTGCCCTAATCTCTTGAGACCTGAAAGTATTTCACGGAAAAAATGCTGAATCTTGTTCACTAATCCATGGTCTCTGAATATTCTAAAAATCATTGAAAGGCCTATTATCAAAATCGCAAAGAAAGCTATTAAATAGGGAAGTTTGGGGAGTAAATTCCGACCTAAGGAAGAAAAATCCATCAGCTGACTTGCCAATGTGACAAACAGGTCATGCTCAACCGTAAAAGCTAAGAGTATAACCCCTATAAGAAAAAGGAGATCAATACTCCTCTCTACTATTACCGTCCCCAGCAGATGTCCTAGGGAAATCCCATTGGTCCTTTTGAGCACTCCGCATCGGGCTACTTCCCCTGCTCTTGGTACCAGCATATTTACGAGGTATCCTACCATGACGGCATGATATGCCCGGGCGGAAGTTACCTTTTTACCTTCATCGGAACTGATTAGCAAAGTCCATCTCCAGCTACGGATCCAAAATCCTACCATGGAGATTAGAAGGGACCCTATAATCCATGACCAATTACTTGCTTTGGTCTGTGTGATTAATGCTTCAAATTCAATGTCCCGATATAAAAACCAAAAAATCCAGACTGCGATCCCTAAAGAAATAACAACCTGGATAAATTGCTTGAAATAGGTTAGCCTCATCAGATGAGTTTGTTTTGCTCATCTGGAAAAATCAACACCGGTTTGAATTTTTTCGCTTCTTCGAGTTCCATACCCGCGTAAGATATGATGATGACTACATCCCCTACTTGGGCTTTTCTTGCGGCCGGGCCATTTAGGCAGACTTGCCCAGAGCCCCTTTCTCCGGTGATTACATAGGTTTCCAGACGTTCTCCGTTGTTGACGTTGACTACCTGCACCTTTTCGTTTGCTATAAGATTAGCCGCATCCATCAAATCCTCATCGATGGTGATAGAGCCTACATAGTGCAATTCTGCCTGGGTAATCTTCACCCGGTGAATCTTGGATTTCAGTACCTGAATTTGCATCGCTTTAAATTTGCCGCAAAATTAAGGAATTATTGGAAGGTTATCTATTAATCTGGTTTTTCCCACATAGGCAGCCACGCAGATCGATGATTTTTGCCCTATGTCAAACTCAGAATAAGATGTAAAGACTTCTGGGTGTATCAGTTCGAAATACTCCAGCCTTGCCAATGATGTTTCCGCAAAATCGCGTTTGATTTGATTCTGCACCTCAAACCAAGACTTGCCGGCTAATAGTTCCTCTTTTGCCTTT
>CBFGUY010000299.1:0-4203 GCA_965651895.1 uncultured Algoriphagus sp.
TTCGAGGCTTTCCTGAGAAATGATTTTGCCTGCAAAAAGACCTTCAATGAATCTTAACAAGTCCTCGGTGGTGGATACTATCGCACCTGCTCCTGCCGGAATAGACATATCTGTGTACGGTTCAAATACCCATTTTCCATCAGCAAATTGATAGGATTTAGCTTCTTCTTTAAGAGGGCTTTTACCTACATAAGTACTATTCAGCTTCAGTGGCGAAGCGATATTTTCTTTGATCAGTGCTGCATAGGATGACTGATTCACTTTCTCCAAAATATAAGTCAGAAGTACAAAATTGGAATTGGAATATTCACCTTTGCTATCAGGTACAAAATCCGATCCCGCAGCCACAATTTTCTCTACCATAGACTCCTCATTTTGAGCACTTTGATAGTAAGTCATATAGACTTCATCATTGGTAAAATTGTGAATTCCGCTGCGATGCTGAAGTAAGTTGCTTATAGTGATTTTCTCGGCATTTTTTACTTGTGGGTAAAAGTCAGAAAGTGGCTGATCAAGGCTCAATTTACCTTCCTCCACATTTTTGAGCACTAACGCTGCGGTAAACATTTTGGTGATAGAACCTACACGAAACCTAGACGTACTGGTCAATTTTTCACCTGAATCGATATCTTGGAACCCAATTGACCGCTCATAAATTACTTCTCCGTCGTGAGCGATTAGCAGATTACCCATGAATTTGTCATGAGCAGCTATGGAATCTAAGTATTGGTCAAGGGTTGAAAAATCCTGTGCAGAAGCCATGCTATTAAACCCGGCAACAAAGCACAAAAACAAGGGTAAGAATATTCGTTTTTCCATAGGTGTAAGTTAGCTTATCCTCTAAATCAAAAAAGCTTTTCCCATGTGAGAAAAGCTTTTTTTAACATATTAATCTAATCTATTCCGTTCTTCTGAGCTTCCTGAGCTACTTTTTACCCTGAAGCTTTCGCCTTTTGAGAAGTTATACTTTAGGGTAAATCTTACGCCCTGATTGCTGCGATACTGGCGGAAATTGGTATCCATGGCAGCGAAATCTATGTCTGCTTTGATTAATTGGGTTCGGAAAATGTCTGTTCCATTTACAGAAAGTGTGATTTTATCCTTCATGATGGATTTGGTCACACCGGCATCCACCCAGCCAAATCCTGCTATCTCACCCTGGCCCCAAATCTGTGGCCCCAGATAGATACCCATCACTTCCGCTTTGAATCCCCAAGGCAAGGTCAGATTATGCTGGGAGCGAATCATAAACGAGATATTTGAGCTATTGAGATAATCATCACCAATCTGGGATTTGTATTGATTATAGCTCACCTGTGCCATATTGGAAGTGGCCCACCAGTCCTTGATTTCTACAGGAACTATAGCTCTGAAGTTGGCATTTCTGGTTTTGTCAAAATTATCGGTATAAGTGGTCGTGGTGCGGTCTTCTTCATTTTGCAAAAACACCTGCATAAACGCATCCTCTGTCTCACTATATCCTAGGGTAAACTGATACGCTCCTTTTACCACATGATTCATCTCTATATTATTAGAGTATTGTGGCTTCAGATTAGGATTGCCCGTCTCTGTGGTCAAGGGATCTATGTAATACACAAATGGATTCAGCAATCGGTAATTTGGTCTGGTAATTCTGCGGTTGACGTTATAAACGATCTGATAATCATCGCTGACTTTATGCTGCAAAAAGGCACTTGGGAATAAGTTGAAATAGTCTTGCTTATTCACTTGATTTAGTGTCACAGAGTTACCGGTGATATCAGAATGCTCACCTCTCAGGCCTATTTGATAGCTAAGTTTTTTGGACAACTTCCCCTTGTAAGATGCATAAGCTGCTAATACATTTTCATTGTAAATGAAGCTGTTACTGTTTGGGTCTGGGACAAAAGGCCCCTCTTCTTCAGATCTACTTAAGTACAGGTTGTTATCGGACATGACCCAGCTGCCTTTCAGCCCAACTTCCAGCGTATTCCCATTTCCCACAGGCTTAACAAAATCCGTTTTTGCGGTGAAAATGTTATAATACATGTCATTAACAGTCAGAATATTGTAATCAAAGGTGTTATTGATATCCTCTCCTGCCCATTGCATATTTGCCAGCATAGACTCACTGTCTGAGTTCATCCGGGTAAAATCCACATCCGCACTGATCTTTGTTCCCAGTGTGTCTAACTTTGCATCATAATGCAGGTTGGCAAAAATTCTTTTACTTTTTCCATCCGAATCATTTTTTGAATCCAAATAGCTTATATCGGATGCCCCAGGAGAAGTGATTGTGGTCAGCGAGTTGCTTGTATTGGAATCATTGGAACTAGATGCCTGTATATTGATTGCCAGGTTTTGGTTTTCATTGATCTCATAGTTTGCAGCTCCATTGAAAAACAGGTTTTTGTTTCTGGTTGTGATTCTTGAATCCTGGAAGAAATTTGAAACTCCTTCCGGAAGAGCAAAATTTCTATTGATCTCCAAGTCATTGAAATTTCCCCAGTGGTTATAATTCAAATTGGCATTGGTACTCCACTTTCCTTTTTTCACGTTCAGCGCTACTCCGGTGTTTGGGAGCCACTGCCCATTATACAGTGCGCCAGCCTGTACATTGCCAAACATACCGTCCACTGTATTCTTTTTCAGTTTGATGTTGATCACACCGGCAGAACCCTCAGCATCAAACCTTGCTGATGGATTATTGATCACTTCTATGCTTTTGATATTATCTGCTGGCATAGCACGAAGGAAATTTGCCAGATCGGTAGCACTCATATAAGTCTGCCTATCATTGATCATCACGGTCGCTCCAGCTCTTCCGTTCAGGTTGATTATCCCATCTTGATCCACATAGATCCCCGGAGATCGTCCTATTACGTCCAGGGCGTTGGAACCCTCCGCCATCACAGTCCCTTCCACGTTGATCGTGGTTTTGTCAGGTTCTATGATGATCTCGGGACGTGTGGATTTTACAGTGACCTCATCCAAGCCAGTCATTTCGTCCTGTATAGTTACTTTCCCGAAATCCTTCTTCGATCCAGGAGCAAGTTCGAATACTTCTGATTCGTATTGGGTAAAACCGATTGAAGATACTACTAGCTTGACCTGAGCAGTCTTGACAGATTCGATCAAAAAAGCCCCGTCTTCATCAGAAACGGCTCCATCTATAAGGTTTCCCGAATTGGCATCGATCAAAGCCACATTCGCATAAGGTACAGGCTGATCATTTTGATCTATAATTTTCCCTATAATTCTACTAGGATCTTTGGCTGCTAGGCTACTTACTCCGAGTAAGTAAATGAACAGAGTTAAAAAAAGCAGATTGGTCGTTTTCATTTCAATAGTACTTTGTGTGTTATATGTGCCACCTCTTGAAAAATAAATGCCAAGGCTAAAAAACAGCTTCTATTAGCTAAATCAGGCAGTTTTCCATTTTTATTGTTAAACCACTGTATCACAATCGGACAGTATAATTTCAGCTATGGACAAAAAAAATCCCCAGACTAACTGTCCGGGGATGGTCGTGATTCAAACTTGAATCTTATTTTTTCAATGCCTCAGCATAGTTTGCATTGGCCTGTTCCCAGTTGATCACATTCCAAAAAGCTGCAATGTAATTTGGACGTAAATTTTGGTAATTCAAGTAATATGCGTGCTCCCATACGTCAAGACCGATGATCGGAGTGCCTTTGATTTCCGCTACATCCATCAATGGATTATCTTGGTTTGCGGTAGAGACTACTTCTAATGTACCAGCCGCAGTGAGGATCAGCCATGCCCACCCAGAACCAAATCTAGTGGCAGCTGCTTTATTAAAAACTTCCTTGAAGGCATCAAAATTGCCAAACTTGGCGTTGATAGCATTACTCAAGTCACCAGTAGCAGGTCCACCGCCATTTGGAGACATAATCTTCCAGAACAGGCTATGGTTGTAGTGTCCTCCACCATTGTTTCTTACTGCTGTATTAGATCCGGCTACTTTAAGTAGATCCTCCAGAGATTTGCTTTCCAGATCAGTTCCTTCAATTGCGTTGTTCAGGTTAGTCACATATCCATTATGGTGCTTGCCATGATGGATTTCCATAGTTTTTGCATCAATGTGTGGTTCCAGTGCCGTAGTGGCATAAGGTAAAGATGGTAGTTCGAAAGCCATTTTGTTAATTATTTAAGGTTAAAAGATTGATTGAAAACTCTACGAATTGTCTGCCTAAGCAACCA
>CBFGUY010000300.1:0-4154 GCA_965651895.1 uncultured Algoriphagus sp.
TCCAGTTTCATTTGGCGGTACCAGATCCATTTCTGATTTTCTTTCTTACAGCCTCTTTATTGTGTTTTATAAGGTATTGGGAAGGTAATCACCTTAGAAAAACATGGTTAAGATGGATGGGGTTTGTGTTGGGATTAGCCGTGCTGAGCAAAGGTCCCATTGCAATTGCTTTAGTAGGAGGCACAATTTTGCTTTTTATTTTATTCCAGAAAGGGGGATTTTGGAGGAATTTCAAATCCGTTTTGGATCCTTTTGCAATAGTCATTTTCCTGCTTGTATCCCTTCCTTGGTTCCTCCTTGTTGCGTGGAAAACGGACGGGCTTTGGGTGCAGGAATTTTTTTTCAAACATAATGTCAGCCGTTTCGCATCGCCTATGGAAGGGCATGGGGGAGGTTTTTACCTGACTTTAGTCTATGTGCTAGTAGGGATGATGCCCGGATCGCTTGTTTTGCTGGCTTCGTGGAAGTCACTTCTTTCCTATGCAAGCGCACCGACTTTAGTAAAAGTATCTCTACTGTTTTCATCCCTTACAATTGTTTTTTTCATGTTATCTGGCACCAAATTGCCAAATTATACTGCGCCGGCTTACCCTTTTATAGCCATCATGATCGGATGGCTGGTAACACAGGAGGGGGCGTGGAAGCAGGTGAAATGGGCAGGTCTAGTAGCAGTGTTAGTCTTATTTATATTACCTGCAGCGGTTTATTTTGGATTGAAGGCAGATCCTACTTATTCCGGTAGTGCCTTTGTGGGGTGGTATTTTCTTGTAAGTAGTGGTATAGGAGTAGTAAGCTTGTATTATTGGTTTCTGGGAAGATGGAGGATCCATTGGGTTAGCCTTTGTCTTGGATTCATAGCCGTTAGTCTCACCTTTTTGCTCTGGGCATTTCCAGTGTTAGATAAGGAAAACCCAGTGCTTGCTTCAGGTATTAGCGAGCTTAAAGAATTGAATTTTTATTATTTCGGTGAATTTAATCCGTCCTTTGTTTTTGCCTTGCAGAAGCAAATCTTGGATCTGAAAAGACTTGATAATGTGCTATCTGACGGCTTAGTGATTCTTAGAAAAAGGAATTTGGAGGAGTTTTCAAAGCTGGGGCACGAATACGAAGTGATTTTTGAAGGAAGAGATTTGTTTGAAAACCCTACTACAGTTTTGCTAAGGATCAAGTAGCTCGGGAATTCTGAAGAATTGCCTGTGGCATCGTCAATTCTTGTAAGCTGACTTTTCGTTTAGGGTACAGACTCCGTTTATACTTCTTGGCAGAGAAATAACTGAGGGTAATCCATCTTGCCGCAAAGGCCGACCAAATCCCTAAGAGGGAACCAGCGAGCACATCCATATAGAAATGCTGCATAAGATATATCCTACTGAAACCGACTAACCCGGCCAAACCCAATAAGAAAACCTGTGTCCATCCCTTCTTGGAAAATATCATAGCAAACACACAGGCAAGCATAAAAGCAGTGGCTGTATGGCCGGAAGGAAAGCTGTTCCAATGATGGATATCCACTCCAGATACTACATAGAAATCAATCTCTTTCAGATACTCACCTGGCCTAGGCATACCCGGGAAAAGAATTCTTTTTCCTACTGTGACTAATACCAAATGGATCAAAGTCGCTATGAAAAGTAAAATAGCATGGCTGTAGCGGACAAACAATAAAAGCAAAATAGGAACTGCCAAAATGATTCCATCTCCTAGATGGGTGATGTTTTTGAAGAAAAAATCAGCTAGCCAATGGTGGTAGTTGTTTATAGCCAATTCAACACTTCCTTTTTCCTCCCTTATCAAAAATGCCAATAAAACGATCAGGAACTGATAGTATAAATAGGCAAATACAGGAGCTGAGTATTTCTTCTTTTTCATGTGTTTATAATTTGATTCTTAGCGGCCACATAGCCTGTCCCGAACTTGATTCGGGAGAATCTCGCTTCACAGATAATCATTCCTCCGTGTGACTTTTGAGTCATGCTCGATTTCATAATGTGAGTGTCTAATCAAAACTAGCCAGCCATTAAAAACACAACTTGAAGTTAGAATCAAGCTTCCTTAAAATCTGCGGCTTGAGCGGGGTGCTTTGTTCATGTTTTCTGAAAATAGCCTCAAAGATTCCATAGAAAAGTTAATTGTATCACAATCATTTCTTAACAGCTCTGGAGTCTTAGACACTGATCTTTGTTGGTTATGAAAGGTCTGATACATATCTATTGTTTAGCTGTAATACTATACTGTTTTTCATCAACTGTCTCTTTAGCACAAAATCCCCAATCTATTGCTTCACGACTTGATTCCGCCCAGGTTATTTCCAAAAGCGCGCCGGAATCAGCTTTTAGTATAGCAAGTGAGTTGCTGGAGAAAAGCAGAGATTCAGGAATTGACTCCCTAACTGGTCAATGCCAATTGTTGCGTGGTTATATACTTTTTCAGTTTGGCATGTTTCAAGATGCAACTGAAGCACTATATGAAGCGGAACATATCTTTGAGAGAAGCAGACAAAAGAAGCTGCTTGCCCGAGTAAACAATGTGCTTGGAGAAGTCTATTACAAAATAAAAAGTACTGAAAGTGCGCTACAGAGGCATGAAAAAGCTCTGCGGATTTATGAAGAAATTAAAGATGAAGCGGGGGAGGCAGAGACCAAAAGCTTTATTGGAGGGATGTTTGAAAAAAGCGGCGAATACCCGAAGGCTTTAGAATATCAGGCTGAATCGCTTCGTCTCTTTGAGTCTCTGGGGCTGAAATCCCAAATCGCTTTTGTGCGGGAAAATATAGGCAGCATATATGAAGACTTGGGAAAGTATGATTCTGCCTACCATAACTTCCATAAAGCATTTCTGCTGAATTCAGAATTAGGCGATAGTCTGCGGGTGATAGGGAATCTGAATAATCTGGGGGATGTGTTCCGGAAGACAGGAGAAACCAGAAGGGGATTGGAATATTCTGAAAAAGCTGCTGAAATGAGCCGGAGGCTGGGTATGATTTACCAGCGGAAATCAGCTACTACAGATATCGCAAAGTCTTATGCGGCAATGGGGGATTATGAAAGTGCATTCTACTACCTTGAGCAAAGCCGGAGACTCAGTGATCTGGTCTATTCGGAAGAATCCACCCGGCAGCTGGCGATTCAGGAAGCGCAGTATAGTCTTTTTACCAAAAACCAACAGATCAAGGAGCTGGAGCAAGCCCGGAACTTTGATACCAAAATGAGGTGGTTGCTACTGACTTTGGTGAGTCTTCTCTTTGTGCTGGGCTGGGTGATTTTCAACCGGCAAAAGCTAAAAATAAGAGGGAATAAAGACCTGCTGCAGCGCCAGGAGGAATTACTGCTGATAAAGGAAAGGCTGATCACTACCGAAAAGGAAAATCTCAGATTGCTGGAATTGAAGATGGAAACTGAGGATCAGGCCCATTCAAAATCCCTTACCGCCCAAACCCTGCATGTCATTGATAAAAACCGGATGCTGGAGGATATACAATCCAAACTTAAAAGCATTTTGGAAGAAGATCCTAAGGAGCAGAAAAAGAGGATCAGAAACCTGATCAAACAAATTGATTTTAATTTTTCGCATGATACAGATTGGGATGATTTCAAACAGACGTTTGAAAAAGTACATCAGGATTTTTTTAAAAATATTCAGGAGCGTTCCGGTGGTCTTACCCCAGCTGAAATGAAACTTGCCAGCCTGATGCGCCTTAATTTAAGCTCTAAGGAGATCGCTTCCTCGCTAGGAATATCTATGGATAGCCTCCGGATTTCCCGCTATCGACTTAGGAAGAAATTGAACCTCCAAAAAGACGATAGTTTACAGCAATTCCTTCTTTGTATATGATTTACAATTTGATAACCTATAATTAACATAGTTCAATATGTTGATTTATAGGTGTTTATGTTCATTTGTGAGAGTTTTGTTTAGGTTCTGTTAACGGTCGAATTTGTTATTGTTGCCCAATTGATAACAGGCATTTCTAGTCTTAAGTTTTCGCCTAAGCTAACATTGTAGTATCAAAACCATTCAAAATCTTATGACAACAAACAGACTGATTTATGGATTGTCTGCACTGGGAATTTTTGTTAGTTCCTGCAGTCAGTCAGTCCAGCAACAAGTAGAAACTGGATCGCAAAGTTTGGTAAAGCCAATGTATGTGACAGATT
>CBFGUY010000301.1:0-4132 GCA_965651895.1 uncultured Algoriphagus sp.
AACGAGTCGCTATACACAACTCCCTTCCTTCCCTCTAAACCTACTAAACATTTTTAAAACTTCAATCATAACAGAAAGCCGATAAACCCACTTTATCCGACAACAAACGACTACTATCGAATACAAACGACTAGCTCCCGACTAAGCATCACCGCATCCCCCAACTTTGGATCATAAGTTTTACCTCTGGCGAAACAACAAACAAATTTTCTAACCAAAACAACAAACATCATGAATGCGCTAAGAAACAAAGTACAGCTAATCGGTCACCTGGGAGCGAAAGTAGAATTGAAAACCCTGGAAAGTGGCAAGATCGTAGGGAACGTAAATCTTGCGACGAACGAATATTACAAAAATCAAAAAGGCGAACGTGTCAGCGAAACTACCTGGCACAAACTGGTAGCTTGGGGTAAGACCGCAGAGCTACTCGAAAAATACACAGACAAAGGGTCTGAAATAGCCATCGAAGGGAAAATCTCCAACCGGGACTATAGTGATAAAGATGGCGTGAAGCGATATGTCACGGAGATTGTCGTAAGTGACTTCCTCTTTTTAGGGGAGAAATCTTCCAAAGTAAGAGAGGAAGCCGATCTTCCTTTTTAAGAATAGTATCAGTGCTTTAGAAAGACTGGGAGTTTGGGCTCCCGGTCTTTCTCTTTTCCCACTGCCGACAGATAGCTTCCTTAAATCAAATCATTCCGATACTCAAATAAATCAAGTCTAGCTTCCGAAGAAGCAGATTCACGCTGCCTACTCAAATAAACGCAGAATAATCCAACTTGAGCTCTCTGCAAAAACCTCCGTCGTCCCGGTGGTTAGAATCAGATCTGGCTTCTGGAAAGTAGGACAACACATATCACTTAAATAAATGTAGAATAAACCCACCTGGGCTCTCCGCAAAAACCTCTGTGATCTCCGCGGTTAAAACTGTGGTTAAAAAAACATTCATGAGTTAGCACTTCCTTATCTGACCGCTACTACTTCCGCTTCCCCGGCACATAACGTTCTTCTGCCCTAGCCTCTACATCCTCTCGATAGAAAGCGACATCCTTGAACTTCCCATCTACATAATCCTCCACTTGATCATAAAAATGTGGAGAACCTGGATTCGAGCTTTGCCCTCCCGCAAGAATTGATTTGGCTTTTACTTTTTCACCAAATTCCACAGCTGCCACAAAGCTATTTCCTCTATAGCCATACAATCGCTTCGTACCAGGATAGGTCTTTGCTCCGAAAGCTGCCAAAGCCCCCCAAGTCCCGGAAGCCATACCCACCGGAGTATATTCCTTCGAATCATCGAAAGGCATATCAATTTCCCCGGTCAAGCGCTGAAATCTATTGATCTCAGACCATGGGATATTCCAGGTACCGAAATCTGCTTTCATTTCATCAAGAGTCTGGCTAAATGTCGCCAGAAGCTCAGTGGGCGATGGATTAGGGATTTTTGTATCCTCATCTTGATTAAAATCAATGAAACTATTGATACTTCCATAGGTTCGCATGAAATTCATACCGAAGAAATGCGCCAATGACATGGCAACTGATTCTTTAGAGGTGCGATAATCCCAGGCTTCCAAAACCCTGATCGGCTCCCTAAATTGAGGATCACCCACACCACGCTTCTCATGGGCTTTCAGCAGCATAGGGATCAGTTTCTCAAAGGCAGGCAAGTAAGGGTCATGGGCCAGCTCTATCAGCCCATCTAATGTCAGCTCTGAAGCTTCATTTAAAACCTTCACGGCATGGATCCCTCTATAATTCTCCTGATCCGGTGCCATGTAAAACGGGTAATCTTCCCGCTTAGGGCTAAACTCTCCCGCAGCGGTAAATGGCGTAGAATTACAGTTCTGTATCCACCCTGTGCCGGGATTTAAGATTATAATACTTTCATCCACGGTATGCAGACCTTGCCAATCGGATTTGGGATCTGAGCCGTCTACTGGGTTGGCGAAGTCAAATCCTTCGTTTCTCTTTGGGATAAAATTACCGTGGAAATAGGCAATATTTCCTTCTGCATCAGCAAAAACCGTATTGTTGGAAGAATTTGTACGGATATCCATCATTTTCTTAAACTCAGTATGATTGCTCAGTTTTGTCCGTGTAAAACTCTGGATAAGGGCATTTACCGGATCCCAATTGATTTTGGTAGCCACCCATTTATCTTCGATTTTATGCGTGATCGGGCCATGATGCGTTCTATAAAAGGTGAAAGGCTTTTCCTTTAATTCCTCACCCGCTTTATATTTTAAAGTAATGTGGAATTCTTCCACGTCACGGCTTTCTTCTCCATATTGATACTCATACTTTCCTTCTTTTTCGGTAATCTCCTCCACAAACTCATCTATAAAGTCAACATACGTGGAAGTATGCATCCAACCTGTCTTTTCGTTGAATCCCTGATACACAAAAAACTGTCCCCAGGTAACTGCCCCATAAGCATTCAGACCCTCTTCGCTGACTACGTGGACTTCAGGGCGGAAGTAAAAGGAAGTATGGGGATTAATTAGCAGCATGGCATTGCCAGAGGCAGTCATTTTTCCGTTTAGTGCTATTCCGTTAGAGCCCTTTGGTTCATCTAGAAGTGGCGATAAATTGTATTCAGTTTCATGCAAGGCCATCTGATCAGATCCTTCTTTTGCATAAAAATCCCGAATTCTTCGTGTAGGTATCTGCTCGATATCACCACCAATAGACCCTTCACTGAAAAACATCGGCATCCATGGCTCATAACGGGTGATCACTTGTGGTTTAACCTCCGGATGTGTTGCCAAATAGTAATTCACTCCGTCAGCAAAAGCAACGCAAAGTTCTTTCAACCATTCAGGAGCTGCTTCATACCCTGCTTTAGCTTCAGCTTCAGTCATGTAAAGATTAGCTCTCAGATCGGAATAAATAGCCTCCTCACCTTCCAGCTCTGCCAATCGTCCGGTGGCCCAGATGTAATTACGCTCCACTCTTCTAAAATCATCCTCACACTGGGCATACAGCAATCCAAAAACTGCATCCGCATCACTTTTACCATATATATGAGGAATTCCAAAATCATCGCGGATAATTTCCACCCGACTTGCGGTATCCTCCCAGCGTTCGGGCTCAGTAAGTTCCTTGGGTTCGCATGACCAGATTAAAACCGGCAGAACAAAAAGTAACAGTCTAAATTTCATATTTGGGTATTTTTAAAGGCAAAGTAAAATATACTCTCCCAAAATAGCCTATTTGCGGAGTTTAGGCAATTGGAATTTTATCTGTGCTGCGTATATAGGTTTAGCGGTATTTTCATGGAAACTCCTCTTAACAACTCATCAGAAATCATTTCCTGCTGCCGATAAGCAGTAATTAATTTTTCAACTTGCGCCACCGAACTTGCCCCGATCACCAGAGAGCCGACTGCCCGCTGCATCAATCCAAAGCGGATCAAAAAAGCCTCGGGAAGCAGCCCGGAATCTGCAATCAACTCACGGATTTCTTTTACCTCAGCTGCTGAATAATCCAAAAAAGGTTCTTCTGACTTATTGATCAAAAGCCCTTTTGCGAAAGCTCCCCGAACCAAAACTCTGGTATCTGATTCAGCGATCATAGGAAAAACCGTTTCCTCCGGTCTTCTATCCAAAGGGCTGTACTGCATCATGATTGTGGCAGGAGTGCTTATTTCCAGCACCTTTCGGATCACATTGGGGCGAATGGAAGAAATACCAAAAGCCCGGATTTTCCCTTGAATTTTGAGGATTTCAAATGCTTCGAGTGTTTCTTCCCAAGGATCTTCCAGGGTGCCGCCGTGTAACTGGTAAATATCTATATAATCAGTTTGCAGTCTGTTCAGACTTTCTTCCACAGCTTTTAGAATATAAGATTTCCTAGGATTCCAATCCCATCCGCTGCCGTCTTCCCTAAGCTGATTCCCTACTTTGGTCGCTAGGATCACATCTTTCCTTTTATCACGGATAGCTGCACCTACATTTTTTTCATTTAGGCCTTTTTGGTACAAATCGGCTGTATCCAAAAAATCAATCCCTTCCGAAATGGCTGCATCAATGATCTTTTGATCATCTTTCAAATTGTCTTTCAGTGACATGCATCCTAATGCAATAGGGCTAACTTCGAAGCCTAGACTCGGTAAGTTTCTTTTTTCCAT
>CBFGUY010000302.1:0-4074 GCA_965651895.1 uncultured Algoriphagus sp.
ACGGTAATCACCTCCAATAACCTCCAACTTGCACACCAGGCACCAGTTCAAATCATAAAAGAATAAGCCATGGTTAGATTTTTACTGGCCCGGCCGATTGCAGTTTTTATGACTTTTATGGCGTTGATGGTGTTTTCCTTCATCGTACTGCGTACACTTCCTATTTCTCTTTTGCCTCCGATCGACGTGCCGCAGATTGTGGTGAAGGTCAATTATCCCAACGCCTCTCCCGAAGCTATCGAGCAAAATGTGTTGAGCCGGATCAGGGAAGGGTTGATTACCCTGAATGGTTTGGAAGAAATGGATTCCAAGGCAGGGTCGGAAGTAGGGACAATTCGGCTCACCTTCGATTATAGTACCAAGATGGAGCTGGCTTATATAGATGTCAACGAAAAAATAGACCGGTTGACCAATTCACTTCCTGAGGATCTATCACGTCCAGAGGTGATCCGGATCAATACCTCCGATATACCCGTGGCCCGTGTTCAAGTGGTGCCAAAGGAAGGAATAGATGAAATAGAGGTCAGTCTGTTGGCAGAGAATGTCCTTAAAAAAAGGATAGAACAATTACCCGGGGTGTCACTGGTAGATATCAATGGTAAAAAAGATCGGATAATCACCGTAAAACCAAAGGAAGAGGCGTTATCTGCATTAGGTATGACGCAGGAAAACGTGATCTCCGCGATAAAATCAGGGAATCAGGATCTTCCAGGGATTTCTGTGAAAGATGGCCAGTTTCGCTATTACCTCCGGCTGGCAACCCGTGTGGATTCGCCTAAGGATATCGAAAGTCTTCCTGTAGCTGCTTCCTCAGGTGTGATTATTCCGCTGGGTAAACTGGCCGAAGTAAGCTATGAAACTCAGGAGACTTTGGGATATCATCTTTTCGGAACTAATGAAGGCCTGGTCATTACAGTTCATAAGCAGACCTCGGCCAAAATGAATGAACTGATCCCTGAGCTCAAAAAGTCTCTGGAGTATTTCAAGGAGGATTACCCTCAAGTAGAGTTTGAGCTGACCCAGGATCAGTCCAATCTTCTCAATGCTGCTATTTCCAACTTGGAGACTTCCTTGCTATTTGGTGGAGTCTTTGCCTTTGCGGTACTTTTCCTTTTTATGAAAGATTACAGACTTCCGCTGATCATCGGTGTGAGTTTGCCTTCTTCCTTATTGATTAGTTTCCTTGTTTTTTACTTTTTTGATTTGTCGATCAACATCATATCACTGTCAGGTTTGGCACTGGGAATCGGGATGCTGATCGATAATGCGATTATCGTTTTGGATAATATTACCCGAAAACGTGAGAGTGGCTTGCCGCTTTTTGATGCGTGTGTAGAAGGTGTGAATGAGGTGATGGGAGCTTTGATCAGTTCAGTGCTTACGACGCTGGCGGTATTTGTACCTTTGGTTTTCCTGAGTGGGATCTCCGGAGCATTGTTTTTTGATCAGGCAGTAGCGGTGACGGCTATTTTGTCGGTTTCTTTGGCTGTGGCATTTATTCTTCTGCCCATGCTCTATTTTATTATGTTCTCCCGGAGCAAAAAACCTTATGATGAAGGTGAGGGATTGTTTTTTAGTAAAGTACTGGCCCTGTATGACTTTGTTTATCACAAAGTGATAAGTAATAGGAAATTGGCTATGCTGGGCTTCATGTTGTTGATTCCGCTAGGTCTGGGTATCAGCTTAATCCTCGACACTACCGGATTGCCCGAAATCGAAAAACTCGATGCGACACTGGACGTGGATTGGAGTGAACCGATCTCGGCTACGGAAAACAAAAACAGGGTGTTGGCGCTTTTAAAAACTCTGGACGGGAACTATACACAAGCTGAAGCAGATGTTGGGGTAAAACAATTTCTGCTTTTCGATGGTGAAAATTCCATCCAACAATCCTTGCTTTATTTCCTCTTTCCTTCTGTGGAAGAAAAGCAAGCTGCAATCAACCAACTGGAGGATTATTTGAAGGAGAATTACCCGGAAGCGTCATTCACATTAGGAGATGCGCCCAATGCATTCGACCAGTTGTTCAATTCCAGTATGCCCTATTACGAAGTGCGATGGAAGGATCTGGAAGCAAAAGAACCGGTGCCGGAAGAAAGAATGGATCCATGGCTTAGTCAGTTTCCAACCAGAGAGTGGGAGCGGGGTCCGGGGTTGCAGAAAGAGGCTTCCGTGGTATTCACTCTTCGGGCGGACAAAATGGCTACCTATCAGATTCCCGTAGATGCTGTACAGATGCAGATCTCCAAACTCTTTGGAAGCTACACCATCACCGATATCAGAAGGTTTGGGGTGATTACTCCCATTCGGCTGAAGGAGACTAATGCTCGGTTTGAAAGCTTACTGCGCAATACAAGGTTGTTTGCTTCTGATACTACTTCCTATATTCTGGGAGAGTTTATAGATTATCAATACGAAGATCATTATAAATATGTGACTGCCGACAAGGGCGGGATTTATCAATCTTTATTCGTTACCGCAGATAATCCTGATGAAGGATTACGGGATTATTTACGCTGGGGACAGGACAAGAATCTGGGCGTGACGGCAGTAGGGCAGTATTTTAAAGACAGAGAGAATGTCCGTCAGTTGATTGGGATACTGTTGATCTCGGTGTTGCTCCTTTACTTTATCCTGGCTGCACAATTTGAGAGTTTTATCCAGCCTTTAATAGTGGTTTTCACTCTTCCATTGGGGATCGGTGGGGCTTTTTTAGTTCTTTTACTATGCGGAGCTACTTTGAATGTGATGTCTGCCATAGGCCTAGTAGTGATGCTTGGAATCATGGTGAACGATGCGATTTTGAAAATAGATACGATTAACCGCCTGCGATCAAGCTATGTGGAGTCTGATTCTATTTCTGCTGCTGAAGCGCTCGAAATGGCGCTGCATAGAGCAGGGCAGATACGTCTCAAGCCAATTTTGATGACATCTATTACGACGATTTTGGCATTGATTCCGATTGTGTTTAGCAGCGGATTGGGGGCAGATCTGCAGCGTCCGCTGGTGTTTGCGGTGATTGGTGGACTGACGATAGGTACTGTCACTTCATTGTATTTCGTGCCATTGGCGTATTGGTTTACTGTTTCCAAGAAATCACTGAAGACGACCTGATATGACTCCTTTCAGAATTCTGATAGTATTCGTCGTCGTTTCAATCCTTGGATTGGCAGCCATCCCTTTGCTATCTCTGGATCTGAACCCGAAGGAAAAATCCCCGATCCTTTCCGTAGGGTTTGGTATCAACAATGCATCCCCGGAAATAGTAGAAAAGCTTGCCACGTCTCCGCTGGAGGGGGCTTTTTCCAGACTATCTGAGCTAAAGCAGATCACTTCCACGTCCAACTACAATCAGGGGTCTATCCGGCTTACTTTTGACAAAAAAGCGGATATGGAAATGAAGAAGTTCGAGATTTCTTCTATTATCCGGCAGATTTATCCCCAGTTGGATCCTAAGGTGAGATACCCTACCGTAGCGCAGGCCAATGAAGCCCGTCAAGATGCCAAAGATCCTATTCTGATCTACAGTGTCAATGGGCCATTTGCCTCTTTTGAGATCAAGAAAATCACTGAGGATATACTAAAACCTGCGCTCACCCGATACGAGGAAGTGGAGGAAGTCACGGTGCAGGGAGCTAATGATCTGCAGCTCTTTGTGACCTATGATATTCAAAAGATGCAGGCTGTAGGAGTCACCAGAAGCCAACTGGAAGGGAGTATCGGTCGTGCATTTGGATTGAGTTTCCCAGGAGCGGTATTGAACAAAGAAGGAAAAACACTCTTTGTCCAAGTGGATCGTAAACTGAAAGATAAAGCGCAGCTTGAGAATCTGGTGGTAAGCGAGTTGGGTGGAAAGGAAGTCCGTCTCCGGGATGTGGCTAGTCTGACCTTGGAGGAAGCTGAGCCTACTAGGTACTTTAGGATCAATGGCAATAACTCTGTCACACTTGCGGTGTACAATAGGGATGGGGTCAATAAAGTACTGCTGGCGCAAAAGCTCAAGCAAGCAATCCAAGAGGCAGGAGAGTTGCTACCTGCCGGCTTTCAGGCCAGGCTGGAGAAAGATGATACTGA
>CBFGUY010000303.1:0-4056 GCA_965651895.1 uncultured Algoriphagus sp.
TAAAAGAGAATTGAAATGCAATTTAACTTTTCATGTGAATTTTGGTATAAAAAACTTAATTAAAAATTTTATTTACTCATCCGGTTATTTATTGATTTTTTTGGAAAAGATGGATTGATAGAAGTACAAAATATGGAGTACCAAGCATCAAGTCTGATCTTGGGTAGGGGCGAATAATTATTCTCCTTTACCCGCCCAGGTTCCTGTCTTCACGTACCATAATATAAATTGGAAAAAATCAACCGTATGTATTAGGTGTAAGTGTACAAAACCTATTAAATTCTATCCCCTCAGACACCTTCCGTCAGGATCATTTTCAATTCTTTTTCGTTTCCTAAACTGCCAGTATATTGAAATCAAATGGAGCAGAACGAAGCAGAAAGCTATTTCAAAGGGCGTGGATCACAAATCAAGACGGACAACAAATTTCTCAAGTACCGCTATGTGAGCGAGCATATTGAGGGGCTGGACGAACCGCTGATCCAGTCACCACACACCAAAGTCTATCAGGAGCATTCCAAAAGCATTGTAAACAAAATTGAAAGCCCTGACTTGGGCATGATGTACTCACTGAACCCGTATCAGGGTTGTGAACATGGCTGCAGCTATTGCTATGCAAGGAATACGCATGAATACTATGGATTTGATGCGGGACTTGACTTCGAAAGCAAAATTATAGCTAAAGCAAATGCTGCTCAGCTTTTGGAAAGGCTATTTCACAAACCTAGCTGGAAACCCGTCCCGATCAGCATAGCCGGAAACACCGACTGCTATCAACCGCTGGAGCGAAAGATGGAACTTACCAGAAGTTTACTGAAAGTCTTTGCCCGCTACCGTCATCCCGTAGGAATGATCACTAAAAACAGCTTGATTTTACGAGACAAAGATTTACTTCAGGATCTGGCTGCGAATAAACTGGTCAAGGTTTTTATTTCCATCACTTCACTCGACGAAAATGTGAGACGTAGGATGGAGCCACGAACTGCCAGTGCTACCAAGCGATTAAAGACCATCGAGGAACTTTCAAAAGCCGGTGTACCGGTCGGAGTCATGTGTGCTCCCATCATCCCCGGTCTCACGGATCATGAGACTCCCGCAATCCTCAAAGCTGCAGCAGATCATGGAGCACTCACCGCAGGAATGACCGTAGTTCGTCTTAACGGAAGCGTAGGGCCGATTTTCGAAGACTGGATTCATAAAAATTTTCCCGACCGTGCGTCTAAAGTAATCGAGCAAATCCGCTCCATGCACGGCGGTCAACTCAATGATTCTCAGTTTGGAAGAAGGATGCGAGGCGAAGGCAAAGTAGCTGAGATGATCAATCTGCTTTTTGCCACCTCCAAGAGAAAGTATTTTGCAGGCAGAACTATGCCCGAATTTGACCTCAGTAAGTTTCGTAGGGGCGGGAATTTGAATTTGTTTTAGTCACCCATTATAAATCCCCCCTGCCCCCTTTGTAAAGGGTGAGTCACCTCAAAGCTAAACTTTTATAGTTATCCATTTTAATGTAAAAGATTGAAGTTCCATCGAGGCTATTTCCTCCGCCGTGGCGGAGGGCTAGGGGGATTTCTAGGATTTCCGAAATCTCAAATCCATCCTACTCGCTCTTCAGCACCTTTGCCGGATTGGTCTGCGAAGCCACATAAGAGTGAATACCCACGATGAGCATACATATTACCATCACCGCCAGACCCGCTGCTGCAAATATCAAATAAGGCATTTCTACCCGGGTATTGAAGCCATTTAACCAATCATTGAGGAAATAATAGGCAGGAAATACGGCGATTAGAAATGAAATCCCCACTAAAATCATGTATTCTTTGGAGATCAGAAAGAGAATCTGTTGCAATGTGGCTCCCAAGACTTTCCTTATACTTATCTCTTTGGTCCGCTGGGCTATCGTGAAACTGGAAAGACCAAACAAGCCCAAACAAGAAATCAAAATCGCAAGTGCACAGGCAAAACCAAGTACATTTTTGATTTTCACATCTTCCTGATAAAATCGCTCAATCTGAGTATCCAAAAAGTTAAAAGATGCCGTCTCATAAGGATAAACACTTAGGTAAATCTTCTCCAATTTCTCCTTTGCCGCAGCCAAGTTTTGATCGGAATTCAGCTTAACATTCACCGTTTGAAAAAATTGGGGATTATAAGTGAAGAGCAATGGGCGAATTCCCTCTCTAAGTGTCCTGGAATGAAAATCAGCGACCACTCCAATTATTTTCCGTTGCTCCCCGCTGTATCCTATCTCTATACCCACCGCTTCTTCCGCACTTGCAAAACCGGCTTCTTTCACAAATTGCTCATTCACCAATAGCTCATCTTTGCGATCTATTCCATCCGAGCCTGCTATCAGCGGAATGCCATTTACCCGTACAAAGGCTGAATCCACATTCATCACCTGTATATATATATCCTTTTCAGTAGTGTCCACAGGCACTTTGGCATCAGATGTCCAAAGACTCGTAGATGACACCAAACTACCGCTCAGACTGGCACTTTGCACCATAGCTTCTTGGTTAAAGCGATTCTGAAGTTGTAGCATTTTATCAGGATCTGACATGAAAGGCAAAGAGGCGTACAGTACAGCTTCCTTGTCAAATCCCAAAGGCTGGCTAGTCACGTACTTCAGCTGATAGTTCAGTACCAAAACCAGAATAATAAAAGCAATAGAAGATGATAATTGAATCACTGTCAGGTTTTTTCTCAGAAACACCCCTACAGAAAATTTACCGCTCTTGATCAATTCTCCCTTCAAGGCCCGCTGCGGGTCATAATTAGAAAGAATCAGAGCAGGATAAATCCCCGCAATCATGGAGATCAAAACAGGAAACCCTGCATAGAAAAGAATGTTGTAGAAGGAGAAATAATCGATATTGAAACTCTTCGGAAGATAGTCTGCGAATAGCACTTTGATTCCTTCTACGAATCCCATAGCCAGGATGGCACTGAACAAGACGAGTAACAATGTCTCCGCAAGAAATTGAGTAATCAACTGCAGCCGGGTTCCTCCAATTGTTTTTCTGATCCCAACTTCCTTGGATCTACTTATTGCTTGGGCAGTTTCAAGGTTTACAAAGTTCAGCACTGCGAGCACAAGAATGATCAAACCTATTAGAATCAATCCATTCAGGAAAACCTTAGAAACGGTATCATAAGCATAATTCTCTCCAAAATGCATCTCAGCCAGAGGCTCTGTGAAAAATTGCGTACCATATCCACTATCGGTTTTGGCTTCCATATTTTTCTCAATGAGCGTTTCAAACGCCTCGTCCACAGACTCATTAGATACTCCCGCGGCAAGTTTGACGAAAAGCTGACTGCTTGAATTCACCGACGTCCAGTCATGCAAACCATACCATTCTATTTGCTCTGGTGTCCGAATTGTGCTAAAAGAGATGAAATCAGTGAAAATAAAGTCTGTGTTTTCGGTATAGTCAGCAACTACGCCCGTCACTTTAGCATAGATAGAATCAGAATCCGCAAACATCAACTCCTGCCCCAGCACATCAGATGCCGTAGAACCGGGGAAATACTTATGCAAGCTCTCTTCCGTGATCACCAGTGATTCAGGTTGGAGCAAGGCGGTTTCAGGATTTCCTGCCAACCACTTTCTGGGAAAAACCTTAAAGAATCCCTCATCTGCAAAAGTGACCTTATCCGATCTGCCAAACACTTTGCCTGAGGAAGGCAAGGCAACTAAGGTCTGTTCCATAGTATAAAGCCTCCCTTTCTCCTGTATGCCGGGCACTTCCTCTCCGATTATCTCGCCAAGTGGCCCCGGAGTTCCTGAATTGGGAAAACTTCCCTCATCCCCCCAATCCGTCAGGGTATTAATTCGGTATATTCTCTCCTTATCCGGATGGAATTGGTCAAAGCTATAAGAGTGTGTCACCACATTGAAAATCAAAAAGCAGATGGCAATCCCTATAGAAAGTCCAAGGACATGGATAAACGAACGCATCTTATTTCTAAGAATGTTTCTCCAGGCTATTTTAAAGTAGTTCTTCAGCATTTTATTCGAATTGGAAAATTGGAAGATTCTAAAATTGGAAG
>CBFGUY010000304.1:0-4021 GCA_965651895.1 uncultured Algoriphagus sp.
TCCCCTCCTTCAATGCCCAGACTTCGATTTCTTCATGCATATCATAGGCTTATTCTTTTGTGCGTCAATTCTGAGTACCTTGGCCCCTCTTTATGGCTTGTTTCGGGTATCTAAAGATCCGACCTCAAATCACCGCTTGGTTTCATATTTTCTGATCCTTCTTGGCGTTCTGTTTATCGTACGCGGCCCAACTCTATTTTTGCCTTATGGCCTCAACCCTGATGAATCCCAAGTGATCGCTCAAGCAATCACATTTGCAGAACGCCCCATTCCATGGACACATCTGGATACGACGACTTCAGGCCCGCTCAACAGCTGGGTGCTGATGCTTCCGTATTTACTTGGAATCGATCCTGGCTTCGCTACTGCGCGGATCACTGCGATTCTTCTGATATGGGGATCCATTCTTGCCACTTACGGTGGAATCCGCACGTTTTTACCTCGTCTTGAAAGTGCTGCTTGCATGCTAATGCCTGCCTACTTCTGGGCGTTCGCTGGCGATCCTGACTTTCTCCATACTTCATCGGAGCTGTTTCCAATCTTCATCATCGCAGCTGGGTCCTACTTCTTACTTTGCAGTTTCAAAGACACACGCAAGCGCAATGATCTCTTGATAGGTATCGCTTGTTTGAGCCTGATCCCGTTTACCAAACTCCAGGCTACCGTTATTGCCATTCCTGCGGTCGCTGTAGCGGTCCTGCACCATTTCTCGAGCCGAGGGCTTCGAGATGGTGTTCAAATGCTCCCAGTCATTCTTCTTTCCGGATGCCTTCTCCCCTTCCTCATCCTTTTGCCAGTCTTTCTTTCTGGTGGAATCGAACATTTTTACCGATCTTATCTCGAATTCTCCTTTTCCTACGGAAACTCAATTTCTGTAGGGAGATCCATCACCAACATATTCAAATCAAAATTCCTATCAGATGCGATGCCGTTTGCCGTCATGGGAGCGATCACGCTTCTCGCAATCTGTGCACAAAACGTAGCCTCGAATCTAAGAACCCAAAAATGGACTATCTTTGAGAGTACTCACCGATGGCAGATACTCTTTATCATAACGATATTGCTGTCCGCTGTCTACGCTATCATCAAACCAGGCACCTACTTCTCTCACTATCTTCAATTCCTCATACTTCCCATTACGATGCTTTTAGCAGTATTCGCTTCGGAGCTCAGAAAAATCGGGGAATACTCGATTCGATTTCTGCCCGTTGTCGGAGTGTGTTCGACCATCATTTTGTCATCCATCACCTTTTCCTTTGAATCCCCTTACATCCTGCACTGGCTCAATCCCAGTATCAATCAGCACATCCAAAATTCTGCATCCTTCATCAATCAAACCAAGCAACCCGGTGACCAGATGGTTGTTTGGGGGTGGGAATCAGATCTCTACATCCATACCCAACTTCCCTCTGGAACCAGAGAGGTCCTGACTCCATTGATCGCTCCAAACATTGAGGAACATTGCCCATTCCTTTTCGTTCCACCCGGAAACAAAACATACTATCAAGACAGATTTTTTGAAGATATTCAACAATCCAAACCTGCCTATGTGGTTGACTCCGTACACTCCTCTTCACTCATGATGAAACACCCGTCACTGAAACTGGAAGGGTTCCCCCCATTTGCAGATTGGATTCAGAAGCATTACACGCTCCAATTTGACAGTGGTGATGATCAAGAATCGGGTGTCCGGGTATGGATGCGAAATGACCTGACGAAGGATCGAATGAGGACAAATTTCAGTGGCTCTGGACCGATCCTTTCCTTTCACTCCATTCGATTTCACGAGTCCTGATCCCAGGAAAGCACACACAACCATTCTTGTTCACCAATCGTCACTCATTCCATTGCATTCCCTATTCTGGAAGTTTCTGGATTCATGAACGAATCGAAATCAAACTCACCACTTGTATCTGTCGTCATCCCTGTATTCAACGAGGAGGACAACCTTGCTGAACTATACAAGCGACTCCTAGGACTCATCTCATTGATGCCGGAACACTTGTTTGAGATCCTATTTGTGAGTGATGGAAGCACCGACGAAACCAATGGGCTTATTTCAAAATTCCATCAACAAGATTCACGTTTTCGAGGAATTCTGCTCTCACGAAATTTTGGGCATCAGGCTGCATTGAGTGCAGGATTGGCCAACGCATCCGGACACTTCGTC
The DNA here is from genome assembly GCA_965651895.1 of uncultured Algoriphagus sp. Classification (GTDB taxonomy): domain Bacteria; phylum Bacteroidota; class Bacteroidia; order Cytophagales; family Cyclobacteriaceae; genus Algoriphagus. The sequence goes on from CBFGUY010000304.1 coordinate 2,171, forward strand.
GCCGTGATCGACGGAGACCTGCAGGATCCTCCTGAGTTCCTCGCTGAGATGGTCAGCAAGCTTGAATCGGGGTATGACGTAGTTTATGGGCTGCGACGAAAGCGAAAGGAAACATGGTTCAAGCGCCTATGCTATTGGAGTTACTATCGAATTCTGGGCAAAGTTTCGAACATCCAGATTCCGCTGGATGCCGGCGATTTTTGCTGCATGAGGCGCAATGTAGTAGACGCGATCAACCAACAACCGGAAAACGGAAGATTTATTCGAGGATTACGTTCTTGGGTCGGTTTTTGCCAAACAGGCATTGAGTACGAGCGTAACGGGCGCTTCTCGGGAAGCTCAAAATACTCGATTCGGGCACTCATTCGTCTCGCCTACAGTGGACTGTTTGGTTTCTCCTCTCTACCCATTAAGATGATGCAGTTCTTGGGGTTAGCATTCTCCACAGTCGCAATTGTCATCGGTTTGCTCTACTTCGTCTTGGCATTCACTGCAAAATCCCCACCAGGATTTCCATCCCTCATGATTTCCATTTGGTTTCTTTCGGGCGTCCAACTATTCTTTATGGGCTTGATGGGAGAGTATGTCTACCGAACCTATCACCAATCGTTACGACGGTCTGATTACCTGGTCAAGGAATTCATCGGCATAGAAAGAGATGCATCATGAATCGTGCATATGCAAAAACGTATGAACATCTCTACCAACATCACTGGTGGTGGAGGACCCGTGAAAACCTCATCATCCGAGAGATCCAGAGTGCCCTCAATGATCATCCCAATGCCCCCTTGAAATTGATGGATGTGGGATGCGGAAACGGGTTGTTATTCCCAAAACTGGAAGCTTATGGAGAAGTTTGCGGGATAGAGATCGATGAAAGCCTCATTGATCCCGATGGACACTACGCGACACAAATTTACCGCGCGCCACTCAATGACTCCAACTACTCTGAATCACATTACGACATTGTCACCGCTTTGGATGTGATGGAACACATCCAAGATGACTGCTTGTTTGCCCGTAATCTGGTTCGCATCCTCAAACCTGGTGGGACTCTGATCCTCACTGTACCAGCATTTCAGTCCCTTTGGGACCAACACGATGTCGATAATCAACACTGGAGGCGCTATAATAAAAGGCAGATTATCCAACATTTCGAAGGGCTGGGAAGTCTCATTTCATGCCGTTATCTCTTCAGTTGCCTCTATCCTCCAAAATATCTGATTGCCCGATTGAATCAAGGCAGAAACACCAAAATCTCCCAGACTCGCATTCCCAATCGATGGATCAACGCGTTCATGATTCGCGCATTGCTGTTGGAAGACCAGTGCCAGAGACGCCTTCAACTCCCCTTTGGTACCTCACTTCTGTTAGTGTTGCGAAAACCACTGAAGACGCCGGATTGATCACAGGATCGGATTTGAGTATTCGAGCAAGCTACAATCTCCTTCATCACCCAAACAGTGCAACAGCATCTTCCCAAACTAGTCTGTATCCACATAGTTTACTTCGCAGTGTTGTGAAAAAACCGATGCAAACTGATTAAAATGGAAATGCAAAATGGGGTGTGGTTTCAGGAGCTTTCATGAACTAGCGTTGAAATATGGAGACACGCCAGGTCGAAATGGATTCCAAGGCTCGCATGATAAATCATCGAGGTTGTGCGATGACTGAATCGTGCTCCAATCGACTTGGCAGTTCCTCTCCAATCTTTCGCAGCACGATGTATTTTGCATCAAAGTAGTGATACCGCTTGCCCGGAATCCAAGGGCGCTGATCGAGGGCGTCGGTCTGGTCAAAAATGGCTGCAATTTCGTAAGCCTGCTTCAGAACCAGTTTCTGATTAAAGTA
>CBFGUY010000305.1:0-4011 GCA_965651895.1 uncultured Algoriphagus sp.
GCGATTTCAAATCATTGGAAAAAGAACTGGAAGAATTGGCAAAGTTGCCTTTTCCGTCATTAAGCCAGATTTCCACACCAGTAGGAATTCCATAAGCGAATGGGATGGAGCGGTATCCCACGATCAAATCCTCACCCTGATCTCCATCCAGATCAGCAGAAATAATAAAGGAAGTGGGTTTGGATGAAAAGACTACTTCTGATTTGGAATAATTTCCCTTTCCATCATTGAGGTAAAGCCGGTCTCGGAAATAAGGCGAATTGTCAGAAAATTCTATTCCACCGACTCCCACGATTAGATCGGGGTGACCATCTCCATTGGCATCAAAAAAATGGCCTACAATGTCTTCGGCAAGGGAATCAATTTCAAAAAGTGCTGCATTTTCCGGTGAAAATTTTCCGGCGGTTGATTGGGTGAACAAAGCAGAGGCCTGTCCCTTAGCCCCAGGAATAAAGATATCCTCCAGACCATCATTATTGATGTCTGCTTTGTCTGCCTTCGGGCCTTCATTGGATATCATCCAGAAACGAAGCCTGTCTCTGTCAAAATCAATGAAGTGACTTTCTTTATGCCGAAAAGGGATGTTGAATTCGGATAGGGAAAGAATATTTGCTGCTTTTGATGCACCTTCAATGCGAAGTGTGCTCTCATTATTGTCAGGCATAAGCAGCTGATTTACCGCTACAGCTTTTAACATCGTTTGATCCCCATTTGGCCAATTGATCTGTATGGAATCCAGCTGTGTTGGTTTGCCCAGTCCGAAATGAAGTCTGGGATCTACCGAGGACATATACCCCTTGACCGGCTGATATTCCTGGTAATAGGTGTTACTGCCCACAAAGCAAGTCACCTGAGTGCCGAAGTTATTGCCTAGGTCTAGCTGGATATAATTTCCAAGGTTGAGTTCCCTGCTGTTGTTTTGATAAATAAAAGCCTCACCATTTAGGTTGTTTACTACCAGATCCAGATCACCGTCATTGTCTAGGTCTCCATAGGCTGCACCTGTGCTGAAACTGGGCATGGAGAACCCGGAAGGTTCGGCGATGTCGGCAAATTGCCAATTGCCATGATTTTTGAAAAGGAAGTTTCGCTGGGGATTGGAAGGGAATTGATCGATCATGTTGATCAATAGGGTGGAGTCGCGGCGATTTGAAGCGATCTTGTCCTGATTATGGGCGTAATAGTCCACAAAATCAAAATCCGTCAAGTCCTTTACGATCCCATTGGCAACGAAGATATCTTTGAAGCCGTCATTGTCCGCGTCAAAAATCAATGCCCCCCAACTCCAGTCGGTCGCTTCCACGCCGGCTTGCCTCCCCACTTCGATAAATGCAGGAAGTCCGGTGATAGGGTCAGCCCCCAGGTTTCGCTGAAGTGTGTTTCTGGTAAATTGACGATGATATCCGGCGTTGATGTTTGCCTGGTATTTGTCCCAATCTTCCAGCGGGGTTTTGGTTTTGATCCGTTCCAATGTGGCCGGGAGCATTTCTGTCACAAAAATATCCTGCTGAAGATCATTGTCCAGATCTGCGATATCAGCCCCCATAGATCCAAGACTCGTTTCTGATATAAGTGCGGGGAGAACTTCCGTAAAAGTGCCGTCCTGATTGTTCAGGTACAGATAATCCCGCTCGAAGAAATCGTTGGATACATATAAATCCGGCCAGGAATCCTGGTTGAGATCTGCGACTGTCACCCCAAGTCCATAGCCTATACTGCTTCCGAATATATTTGCCTCTTCACTAATGTCAGTAAAGACCCCAGCGTCATTTCTGAATAATTTGTTGCCTCCATCCGGATCGCGTGTCTCTCTTTGGCCCATCCTGAGATCGTAGATACCCACTGATCTTGGGGAATTACTGAGGAGATACATGTCTAAGTCCCCATCTTTATCAAAGTCAAAAAACACCGCATGTTGGGATAATCCTATTTCATCCAGCCCGTAAGCTTTGCTTTGTTCTGAAAAAGTAAGGTCCCCGTTGTTTATAAATAATTCATTATGTCTTTTTTCACCTCCAAGTGGCCCGGATTTGCATACATAGATATCAGGAAGACCATCTCCGTTCACATCGGCGATACTTACTCCAGTGGACCAGACACCTGTGCTTTCCAGACCGGCTTCGAAGGTGATATCCTTGAATTTCATGCCTCCAAGATTGAGGTATAGTTTATTGGAGGTTTGATTGCCTGAAAAAAATATATCGATCAGCCCATCTTGGTTGATATCCGCAAGTGCCACCCCTGCGCCATTATAAAAATTTCTAAAAGTATAGGGATTGACCTGTTCCGTATAGGCTAGGTCATTTCTAAATTCTATTCCAGTATCATCACTTTTCAAAAGCTCAAATAGCTTTATTTCCTTGCTTTTTTCCCGGGCGCAAGACACCAAAGCAAAGACAATAAGTGAAAGGACTAGTCTGGGGTTCATACAGTTTTATGAAAAAAGGAAGTGTACTTTTCAAAGTACACTTCCTTTAAAAATAAATTCTAAATTTAATTAATAACCAGGATTTTGAACTAGGTTGGGATTTGTGTTAATCTGTAGCTGTGGGATAGGGAAAATGTTTCTATATGACTCAGAAGCAGCTTTTTCCCACCATGACTCATTGAATTTCCCGAAGCGGATTTGATCTGATCTTCTAGTCCCTTCGGCAAACATTTCCCGGCCTCTTTCATCGTAAATATCTTCCAGTGTCATATTGGTGAATGGTGCCACCTCTGCTCTTGCTCGTATTTGATTGACGATGTCTGTTGCTTCGGCCACCTTACCTTGTCTGAATTTTGCCTCCGCACTTACCAACATGATATCCGCATATCTGAAAAGCGGGTAATCGTTGCTTAAGTTACTGTTAGACCCTGGGGCAAACTCGAACTTACCGATTCTAGCACCTTCTTGTCTCAAAGCTTTTGGTGTAAGTTCAGAAATGTAGGCTGTAAAGGTAAGTGGGGCTCCATCAGGATCTTCGGGTTCGAAAGAAGCATCATTCAACCTTTCTCCGGAGGAAGAAAACTGAGGGCCAACTATGAAATTGTCTTTTCTCACATCATCATCCTCATACGTATTATAGAACTCTTCCAGTGAAGCATAACCATTCCATGGCTGCTCCTGAAGATCATACGTCTGCTGGTTCAATGCATGAAGTGTCATCATAGAAAGATTGAAACCAGTAGCATTATTTTCATCATAAGGAAGGGTTAATATATTTTCCGATGAACCACTATTAAGAGTAGCAAAATTTTCAAAATAGTCTGGTGTAAGTGAATAGACGCCGCTTGCAATAATTTCGTCAGCAATTGCTTCTGCATCTGCCCATCTCGGGGTACCAGTATAGACTTCAGCATTTAAGTAGAGCTTAGCCAATATAGCTTTTGCAGAGTAGTAATTCAACACGGTTTTTCTATCCTCTTTAATTAGTAAGTCTATGTTATCATTAATGGATTTTTCAATGAAATCGAAAACTTCTTGCCTAGAACTGTTGGTTGGGTTTGACCCTAGATCTTCTTCTGTAGAGATAGGTACATTTCCATAAACATCAATAAGCCATAAATAAACTAATCCTCTTAATACAGATAATTCTGCTTTCAGTTCAGGAAAACTTGGGTATTGGACGATAAGGTTATTGATTTCACCGATAGCCGTATAGCAGTAGTTCCAAGTATTGTTGATCGAGGGTTCAGAGGGTTCCCATGTATGCCTGTGGAGCCTAACCCAGGCATTGCCATCCTGCCAGTCAGGCCCACGTGTAGGCACTACAACCTCGTCTGATGATACTTCTTGAAGTGACCAAATGCTTTCATTCGCACCCCAGCTACCTATGATTCTAGAATAGGCAGAGGCTTTCAATACCGGGATCAAATTTGGATCCGTACTGTTGTTGATTTGCTCCTGGGTGACTCCATCAAGCACTTCTTGATCCAGTTCCCAGCAGGCACCCATAAGCACAATTAAGCTCAATAGGCAGATGTTTTTTATATATTTTGACATAGCTATTTATTTTTAACTATTTGAAA
>CBFGUY010000306.1:0-4009 GCA_965651895.1 uncultured Algoriphagus sp.
GCGATTTCAAATCATTGGAAAAAGAACTGGAAGAATTGGCAAAGTTGCCTTTTCCATCATTAAGCCAGATTTCCAAACCGGTAGGGATTCCATAAGCAAAAGGAACAGATCGATAGCCGACGATCAGATCTTCATCTTGATCTCCATCCAGATCCGTGGAAATAATAAATGAAGTTGGCTTGGAAGAAAAGATGACTTCTGCCTTGGAGTAATTTCCCTTTCCATCATTGATGTAAAGCCGGTCCCGGAAATAAGGTGAATTGTCAGAAAACTCTATTCCGCCTGCCCCTACAATGAGGTCTGCGTGTCCATCTCCATTGGCATCAAAAAAGTGGCCTATAATGTCTTCAGCAAGGGAATCATTTTCAAAAATTGCTGCGTTTACCGGGACAAATTCTCCGGCGGTTGATTGGGAGAACAAAGCTGAGGCCTGTCCTTTGGCCCCAGGAATAAAGATATCTTCCATACCATCCCTATTGATATCTGCTTTGACTGCTTTTGGCCCTTCATTGGATATCATCCAGAAGCGAAGTCTGTCTCTGTCAAAATCAATGAAATGGCTTTCTTTATGCCGAAAAGGGATGTTGAATTCGGAGAGGGAAAGAATACTCGTTGCTTCTGATGCATCTTCAATGCGAAGTGTGCTCTCATTACTGTCAGGCACAATCAGCTGATTTACCGCAACAGCTTTTAACAGTGTTTGATCTCCGTTTGGCCAATTGATCTGTATGGAATCCAGCTGGGTTGCTTGGCCCAATCCGAAATGAAGTCTGGGATCTACCGAGGACATATACCCCTTGACCGGCTGATACTCCTGGTAATAGGTGCTATTACCTGCAAAACAAGTGACCTGAGCGCCGAAGTTTTGGCCAAGGTCTAGTTGGATGTAGTTTCCTAGGTTGAGTTCCCTGCTGTTATTTTGATAAATAAATGCTTCACCGTTTAGGTTATTTACTACCAGATCCAGATCACCGTCGTTGTCCAGGTCTCCATATGCAGATCCTGTGCTGAAACTGGGCATGGAGAGCCCAGAGGCATCCGCGATGTCGGCAAATTGCCAATTGCCATGGTTTTTGAAAAGGAAGTTTCGCTGGGGATTGGAAGGGAATTGATCGATCATGTTGATCAATAGAGTGGAGTCTCTGCGGTTTGAAGCGATCTTATCCTGATTATGGGCGTAATAATCCACAAAATCAAAATCCGTCAAATCCTTTACTATTCCATTGGCAACGAAGATATCTTTGAATCCGTCATTATCCGCATCAAAAATCAATGCCCCCCAGCTCCAGTCTGTCGCTTCCACGCCGGCTTGCCTTCCCACTTCGATAAACAGCGGAAGTCCAGTGGCTGGGTCAGCCCCTAGGTTTCTCTGTAGGGTGTTTCTGGTAAATTGACGGTGATATCCGGTGTTTATATTTGCCTGGTATTTGTCCCAGTCTTCCAGTGGTGTTTTGGTTTTGATCCGTTCCAATGTGGCGGGGAGCATTTCTGTTACAAAAATATCCGGATGAAGATCATTGTCCAGATCTGCGATATCAGCCCCCATAGATCCAAGACTCGTTTCTGATATAAGTGCGGGGAGAACTTCCGTAAAAGTGCCGTCCTGATTATTCAGATACAGATAATCCCGTTCGAAGAAGTCGTTGGATACATATAAGTCAGGCCATGAATCCTGATTGAGATCTGCGACTGTTACCCCAAGTCCATAGCCTATGCTGCTTCCGTAGATGTTTGCCTCTTCACTGATGTCAATAAAGACCCCACCGTCATTTCTGAATAGCTTGTTGCCTCCATCCGGATCGCGGGTTTCCCGCTGTCCGATCCTGAGATCATAGATACCTACTGATCTGGGCGAATTGCTGAGCAAGTACATATCCAAATCACCATCCATGTCAAAGTCAAAAAATACCGCATGTTGGGATAATCCTATTTCATCCAGTCCGTAAGCTTTACTCTGTTCTGAAAAAGTAAGATCCCCATTGTTTATGAATAATTCATTGTGCCTTTTTTCTCCGCCAAGAGGCCCGGATTTACATAGGTAGATATCAGGAAGACCATCTCCGTTCACATCGGCGATACTTACGCCAGTGGACCAGACACCTGTACTTTCCAGACCGGCCTCGATGGTAATATCCTTGAATTTCATACCCCCCAGGTTAAGGTACAGTTTATTGGAGGTCTGGTTTCCTGCAAAAAAAATATCAATCAGCCCATCTTGGTTTATGTCCGCAAGTGCCACTCCTGCGCCATTATAAAAATTTCTGAAAGTATAGGGATTGACCTGTTCCGTATAGGCTAGGTCATTTCTAAATTCTATTCCTGTATCATCACTTTTCAAAAGCTCAAATAGCTTTATTTCCTTGCTTTTTTCCTGGGTGCAAGACACCAAGGCAAGAAGAATAAGTGAAAGGACTAGTCTGGGATCCATACAGTTTTATGAAAAAAGGAAGTGTACTTATAAAGCACACTTCCTTTCTAAAGAAATTGAAATTTACTTAATAACCAGGATTTTGAACAAGATTAGAATTGGCATTTAATTGTTCCTGCGGAATAGGGAAAATATTTCTATAAGGTTCTGAAGCGCCTTTTTCCCACCATGGCTGATTGAATTTCCCGAATCGGATTTGATCTGATCTTCTAGTTGCTTCTGCAAACATTTCACGTCCTCTTTCATGGTAAAGATCTTCCAGGGTCATATTGGTGAATGGTTCCACTTCTGCTCTTGCACGGATTTGGTTCACGATGTCTGTTGCCTCGGCCACCTTACCTTGTCTGAATTTTGCCTCCGCACTTACCAGCATGATATCCGCATATCTGAAAAGCGGGTAATCGTTGCTAAGGTTACTGTTTGATCCAGGGGCAAATTCGAATTTACCTATTCTGGCACCATCTTGTCTTAGAGCTTTAGGGGTAAGTTCACGGATTTTGGGGGTGAATGTAAGCGGCGCTCCATCTGGGTCTTCGGGTTCGAAGGAAGCGTCATTCAATCTTTCACCTGAGGAAGAGAACTGAGGGCCAACTATAAAGTTGCCTTTTCTCACATCCTCATCTTCGTACGTATTGTAAAACTCCTCCAGTGAAGCATAGCCATTCCACGGCTGCTCTTGTAGGTCGTATGTCTGCTGGTTCAATGCATGGAGTGTCATCATGGAAAGATTGAAACCAGTCGCATTGTTTTCATCATAGGGAAGTGTTAATATATTCTCAGATGAACTACCGTTTAAAGTAGCAAAATTTTCAAAATAGTTGGGAGTAAGTGAATACATACCACTGGCCATGATTTCGTCAGCGACTGCTTCCGCATCTGCCCATCTAGGGGTGCCGGTATAGACTTCAGCATTTAAGTAGAGCTTTGCCAATATAGCTTTTGCGGAATAGTAATTCAACACAGTTTTTCTATCCTCTTTAATTAGTAGGTCTATATTGTCATTAATGGATTTTTCAATGAAATCAAAAACTTCTTGTCTAGAGCTGTTTGTTGGGTTTGATCCTAGATCATCTTCCGTAGAGATAGGTACATTGCCATATACGTCAATAAGCCAGGAATATACAAGGGCTCTCAATACAGTAAGTTCTGCTTTCAATTCAGGGAAACTTGGGTATTGGACAATAAGGTTGTTGATCTCTCCAATAGCCGTATAGCAATAATTCCAGGTACCGTTAATTGAAGGTTCAGAGGGTTCCCATGTATGCCTGTGGAGCCTAACCCATGCATTCCCATCCTGCCAGTCAGGGCCCCTTGTCGGCACTACCACTTCGTCGGATGATACTTCGTGCAACGAATAGATCCCACCGCTGGCACCCCAGTTACCTATGATTCTTGAATAGGCAGAGGCTTTTAATACAGGGATCAAATTTGGATCCGTACTATTATTGATTTGCTCCTGGGTGACTCCATCAAGCACTTCTTGATCCAATTCCCAGCAGGCCCCCATAAGCACAATTAAGCTCAAAAGGCAGATGTTTTTTATATATTTTGACATAGCTATTTATTTTTAACTATTTGAAA
>CBFGUY010000307.1:0-3996 GCA_965651895.1 uncultured Algoriphagus sp.
TGGCTATTGTTTAAAGACCTTGATTTAGATCAGATCAATAATATCACACTTTCTGTAATGCCAGGAAACACTATAGGCAAAATCCAGGTAAGGGCAGGATCCCCCGATGGACCGCTAGTGGGAGAAACTGACCTTTTGAATAGAGAATCCAGACCGGTCACAGGGCCTGAAGAGGGCTGGTTTGAAGTTCCGTTACCAATTAGGACCTCGGATTACTACGGGGATTTATATTTCGTATATGTGTCAGACAGAGGTATCAATATCTGGAATACATTCAATCTCCAAACCATAAAGTTCAAAAGGTAATTGAAACCATTTCCTGTGTTATTAGTTAAAAGAGGTAAGCTTAAACCACTAACCAACTATAACTATGAAATTTTACACAATTGTTCTGATGATTCTCTTCACATGTATAGGGACAGCTTCCTACGCGCAAAACTCTGTATTTCAGATTTCTGATGGCAAGAAAGATTTTGAACTCCGGGCAGTTGCCGAATTGGGGTTTTTAGGAGTTCTGAGCCATAAAGTGCAGTTTGGAGAAAATGGTACCTACTTCGATTATAAAAAGAACGGTGGGCAAAATGTTCTTTTTCCGGTAGGTAGGGTCTCACTCGAATTGGACATAAAAGAGAGAAATACCATTGTTCTATTGTACCAACCGCTTACGATTCAGACACAGGCCTTACTGACAGAGGATGTGGTAGTAAATGATTTGACATTTCCTGCTAACAGTTCCGTTGATTTACTGTACAATTTTCCCTTTTATAGAGTTAGTTATTTGCGAGAACTGCTTCCAGATCAAGAACGATGGGGACTGGCAGTGGGAGGTAGTGTGCAGCTGAGAAATGCTACCATTACATTCGAATCCACGGACGGAGAAAGATTCCGAACTAACCGAGATGTAGGAGTGGTGCCCGCACTGAAAGTGCGGAGTAGGTATGATCTATCGAAATTGCTATACCTAGAGGTGGAGGCTGACGGAATCTATGCTCCGATCAGCTATCTGAATGGCAGTGACAATGAGGTAAAGGGTGCTATTTTGGATACAAATATTCGATCTGGTCTTAAAGTGACGCAGGATGTAAACGCATTTCTCAATCTTCGATATCTTGGGGGAGGTGCGGAAGGCGCTTCAGACGATAAACCAGGCCCAGGGGATGGATACGTGAAGAACTGGCTTAATTTTATTACTGTTTCTACTGGCTTTGTTTACAGATTTAATTGATAGTAATAAGCATACGGGAGACTGAAATTTCAGTCTCCCACTATTTTTTTTGAAACTATTTTTTTAAATTCCTTCAAACTTTTTAGCGTATGGCAATTGAGAAAAAATACTGTTTGAACTGCAATGCAGTGATCCAGGGTAGAATTGATAAGAAATTCTGTGATGATCAATGCAGAAATACCTACAATAATCAGCAGAATGCATTTTCTACCAACTATATCCGGCGGGTTAATCACAGCCTGAAGAAAAACCGCAATATTCTGGAAGGTATCATTCCTGCAGGAGAAGATATGGGAAAAACAACCCGGGACCGCTTGCTTCGGGATGGCTTTTTGTTCAAGTATTTTACCCACATCTATGAAACCAAAAAAGGCAACATTTATCGATACTGTTATGATTATGGATATTTGGAGCTGGAGGGAGATTGGTTTTTGGTGGTGAAGGGAAAGGAAGTTTAGTGAGACACAAGGAATAAAATGTATAGCTCACAGGAAATAGGTACTTTTGGGGGTGTCAGAAAATCTACAAGAAACCACCGCCCAGTATCTAAAAAGCCTTTCGATTGACAGCCTCAATGAAATGCAAACCGAGTTTATCTCCAGAGCTGCCAAGAATCCACATATCGTTCTTCTGTCGCCTACAGGTTCGGGCAAAACAGTCGCGTTTTTAATCCCTCTTCTCAATTCACTGAAGGAAAATGTACGCGAAGTTCAGGCGCTGATCATCGTGCCTTCCCGGGAACTGGCAATCCAGATTGAGCAGGTTTTCAAGGGTATGAGAACTCCCTTTAGAGTCAGTACAGTATATGGCGGGCACTCTTCCAAATTGGAATCGAACAGCCTGGGCGAATCGCCGGATGTGATTATCGGTACACCAGGAAGATTGGCAGATCATATAGAACGGGAATCTTTGGATGCCAAAACTATCAAGACTGTGGTTTTGGATGAGTTTGACAAATCACTTCAAATGGGCTTTCATGAGCAGTTGAAAGTGGTTTTTGCAGCGCTTTCTGGGCAGCAAAGACATATGCTGACTTCTGCGACTGTGCTGAAGCGCCTGCCTGATTTTCTGCCCTTTGTGGATCATCGCACCGTCAATTTTCTAAAAGATGCGGTGGAGTCCAAACTTGAGCTGAAGATTGTTCACAGTTCCAGTAAAGAAAAGGGAGAGACGCTGATGCGCTTGGTTGCAGGTTTTCAAGATGAATCCTGCATAGTATTTTGTAACCATAGGGATGCAGTGGATAGACTGAGCACCTTGCTTAATGATTACGGTTATTTTCATTCGGTTCTACATGGAGGTTTGGAGCAGATCGACCGGGAGAAGAATTTGATCAGATTTCGAAGTAAAGTAACAAATCTGTTGATTGCTACGGATTTGGCTTCACGGGGATTGGATATTCCCGAGATCAAGCATGTCGTGCATTACCAACTACCGCCAAAGGAAGATGCTTTTATCCATAGAAATGGACGGACGGCAAGAATGCATGCGGAAGGTTTGTCCTATATGATTTTGGCAAATGATGAATCCAAGCCCGACTATTTGGATGGATTTATAGAGGAGGTTAAAGTGGGGGAGAAGTTAGTACCGCCGATTTCCCAGGAATGGACCTGTCTCTATGTAAGTGCAGGTAAAAAAGACAAGGTGAGCAAAGGCGATATTGTAGGGATGCTCACCAAAAAAGGTGGGTTGACCAGTGCGGAAATTGGCCTGATTACGATTATGGATTTTGCTTCTTATGTGGCTGTGAAAAGCAATTTGGTTCAAAAACTTCTACCCAAACTAAAGAACGAGCGAGTGAAAAAAGTGAAGGTGAAGATTGAGGAAGCGAATTAGGTCTCAGTTAGCAGTCTCAGTGGTCAGGTGTTATCGTTGTATCTATTTAATCGTTAAGTTTAGTTGATGCTAAGGTAAAAGGAAAATTTCAACCATGATGTTTAAAACTGACATTGATTTCCATTTTTAAGTTATGAATTTTCTTATCTTAATACTTCAAAATAACTAGGCAAACACATGAAAAAACACGTCACCGGCATAGGAGGTGTTTTTTTTAAAGTAAAAGATCCGGCAAAAACCAAGGCCTGGTATCAGGAACACCTTGGGCTCAATACGGATGCTTATGGGTCTGCTTTCGAGTGGCGAAGCTCTGAAAATCCGGATCGTAAAGGCTTCACACAATGGTCTCCTATGAAAGACGATACACCCTATTTCAAACCTTCGGAAAAGGATTTTATGATCAATTACCGTGTGGAAAATCTCAGTGAACTGGTAAATGAATTAAAAGCTGAAGGAGTGGTTGTACTGGATGAGATCGATGAAACGGAATATGGCAAATTTGTACATATTCTGGATCCGGATGGGCATAGTATTGAGCTTTGGGAGCCGGTGGATGAAGTCTATGATGAGTTGGTAGTAGGAAGAACAAAAAGCTAAAACTTATGAATGAGATAAAAATACAACACGAATTTGATGGTAAAAGAGGGTCTTTTTACCTCGAAGAGGGAGCTAAACGATTTGCGGAAATGGTCTATGTGATGGCAGGGCCAGCTAAGATGATCATTGAGCATACTGAGGTCGATGAAAGTCTTAAAGGCCAGGGAATAGGAGGTAAGATTCTTGAAGAATTGGTAGCTTATGTAAGGAATGAGAAAATTAAGGTGATTCCGCTTTGTCCCTTTGCCAAGGCAATGTTTAAGAAAAAAGAAGATTTGCGGGATGTACTTGCCTGAGACACATCAAAAAAACAGCATATATAAAAGCAAGCCGATAAT
>CBFGUY010000308.1:0-3951 GCA_965651895.1 uncultured Algoriphagus sp.
CGAATAGCCTCAGTAACTTGACCATGGAGGATATCATGCAAGAGCGAAGAGTAGAATTGGCTTTTGAGGACCATGTAGTCTGGGATTACAAACGATGGAGAATTGCCCATGAGAAATGGTCAGGTAATCCAAACAATCCTGAAAGCATGATTTACAGCCTTTACCCATACCGGGTAGTAAGACCAGGGGATCCACGGGATGGCAAGTATGTATTTGTGCGCTCTGTGGCTTCCAGGTTCCGGGCACCGAGGTTCTTCCAGTTGGGAAATTACTATTCTCTGATCGGACAGGGTATCATCGATGCCAACCCTAAAATTGTAAGAAATCCATTCCATTAAACCGGCGAATCTCATGAAATTGAACTATTTAAAATCTTATTTGATCCTGCTGATTGGCCTGGTGGCTTCCAGTTGTGAACTTGATAATTTCGAAGAACCAAAATCCACTCTTGAAGGTAGGGTGGTGTATAATGGTGAAGCGCTAGGGCTGAGAAGCCAAGGGGTGGAGTTGGAGTTATGGCAACATGGCTACGATCTCTTCCAAAAGATCCCTGTATATGTGTCCCAAGACGGGACATTCTCAGCAGTCCTTTTTGATGGGGACTATAAGATGACTCTGATCCGTGGCAATGGCCCTTGGATGGACAGAACCGATTCCATTGATGTACAGGTAAGAGGTTCCCAGATGATCGACGTGGAAGTGCAGCCTTATTATGTGGTGAGTAATCCCAGCGTAAGTGTGAACGGAGATAATTTATCGGTGACTTTCACTATCAACGGAATCAATACAAACCGTGATCTGGAATTTGCGGCGATCTATATGGGGAGAACCAGTCTTACAGATGCGGTACGTAATGAAGGGAATTTTAGAATTAATGCAGACGAAATAGAACTGGGAAGCGCGGTGACTGTGGAAGTACCCATACCAGCCGGACTTGCCGGAAGGAGTGAGATCTTCGTCAGGATTGGTGCCAAAACAGTTGGGATACCTGAGCTGCTTTATACTCAAGTTGAAAGCAAAACATTGTAAATCTTTAGCATAGGGGTACAATGTGGGCCGGTCGCTGTAAGGCGGCTGGCTTTTTTTTGTGAATTTTTATTCCCGCAGATAGACGCAGAAGCTCGCGGATTTTACAATTTCACTTCGTTTCTGAAGTTTCGGGCTCTAGTTTACTTGAAAGGTTGCCGTTTTCCCGCAGATTTACACAGAAAAGGGCGCAGACCTGACTGCCGTTTGTCAGGTGTTCGAGGATTAAAACAGTCCTTTTTATGAAGATTTTCAATGGGCTGATTACGCAAAGGCGATCTTGAAGCTAGTGCTTTTTCCTTCCTCGCTACTCACCGTGATAGTGGCTCCGATACTGTCTGCAAAATCCTTACAGAGCATCAGTCCTATTCCCGTTCCCTGCTCACCATTGGTCCCGCTCGTTGAGGACTGTTTTTTGTTGAACAAGCTGGCAACCTGGGCTGGGTTCATCCCTATGCCACTATCCTTGATCTGGATGGTTTTTGAATGATCGGGATCTAAATCTATTGAGATTGTCCCACCTGAAGGGGTGAATTTGATGGAATTTGAAAGAATATTTCGAATGATAAAGTTTAATCTGTCCTTATCCGTAGTAATAGCAAATCCGTTTTGGATTTTGTTTTCCATATGGAGATTCTTCTGCTCAAGCTGCTTGGCAAAGAGGCTTTGGTTTTCGGAAATTAGGTTAGTCAGGGACACATCGGTCTTATTCACTTCATCTGAGCCCATTTGAGTGCGTGCCCAGGTAAGTAAGTTGGAAAGTAAACTGGATGCCGCATGTGCATCACTGGTAATATTGGATAATATATAATCCATCTCATTCTGGCTCAGATCCCCCGAATGCCAGAGATCCAAGGAAGTGTTAAGGGAAGAAAACGGAGTGCGTAGATCATGTGAAATAATGGAAAACAGCTTGTCACGGAAGTTGTTCGCAGCTTTTAATTTAAGGTTTGTGCTGTTAAGTTCCTCTGATTGCCGCTGTATCTGATGGTACTGTGATTGCACTTTTGAATTTATCGCTTTCAGTTCTTGGTGCGCGGTATGTAATTGCAGGTTGGTCTTACGCTGATACCAGACAAGTCCTATAAGCAGTATTGCCACTACTACAGAGATGGACAGTAGCTCATTTTTTCTGGTAAGGGCCAACTCGGCCAATTCCTGATCCTTGACAAGTTTCTGATTCTCCAGCTCCTTCTTTTCACTTTCATATTGGATTTCCAGTTCAGCCCGGATTTTCTGTCTGGAATCATTAAAAATCGAGTCTGTACTGGCTTCATTTATACGCTGATATTCGTAGGCTTTTTCGAATTCCTTATTTAAGGCGGACAAGTGCGCCATTTTACTGGCTGCTATACTTATCTGATAGTGTGACTTGGTTTGCTGTGCCAATTCATACGCCTGAGCGGCATAATCCAATGACTGGGGCAAGCTATTATTATCTCTGTGGTAATCAGAAAGTGTTGCCAATGAAGAGAGTCTTCCTTCGGTATTGTTCATTTCTTCTGCGATTTCCAGCGCTTCAGTGAGGAATTGGATTCCTTTTGATTTCTCTCCCGACTCGTAGTGCAATTCTCCAAGTTGAAGCAGGGTATTGGTAAGGCTTCGCTTGTCGTTGAGTTTTTCTTTGATAGCCTTGGAATTCTCCAGATACTGCTTTGCCCCATTGAAGTCAGCAGTTTCCTTGTAGGACAACCATCTATCTAAAAAATAGCTACCGAGGTTATTGTAAAGCAAGCTCATAGCACGCTCATGCTGGATCAACTGGGCTAATTTTAGTGATTTTTCGTATTGGTGTACAGCTTTTTCCAACTCTTGAAGACGATAGTAGATATTGCCAAGGTTCATCGTAGTCTCGATTAAGCCCACCGTATCTTGTATAGACTCACGTATGCCAAGTGCCTGCAAATGGGTGCTGAGTGCGTTTTCATATTCAGCCTTAATCAGATAGGAGACGCCTAAGATGTTCAGGGAACTTGCTTCTAATTTCTGTAGGCCATTTTTTTTGGCAAGTAGGCTGGCTTCTTTTCCATACAGTATAGCAGTGTCCTGATCAAAGGTGTAGTACAGCTTACTCAGGTTAAAAAGACTTGAAGCTTTGATAGAATCATTGTCCGTCTGTGCTACAATCATCTTCAGGCTATCCGTCTGTGAATGCTGGACAGGCACTACGAAAGGTAAAATCCAAACCAGAAAGTGTGGAAACATAAATAGGTTTTTAGGAAAATATCCGGGAAGGATAAAGAGGATGATTTAGTAAAGATGCATTTGCTTGCCTGAAAATCAAATGGCTAAAATGCAAATTCAGGTTGTTTTATAGGAGAAATTCTAGTGTTTGCTCAGAAATATTTTAGTGAACACTTTTTTAGAGATCAAACATTTAGCTTGATTAGATGATAAAATCGTTCGTATTCGCACAAAATCATATTCCTTCGGACAGGGACTAAAAGTAAAAAACTGTTAAATATGCTTTAAAGGCATTTTTTGCCCTTGGCATAATCTCTGAAAAAGGTCTGGTCTAAATTTTAATTTAAATCTACCAGTTATGAACTTCTCTAAACTTACCTCACTCGTTCTTTTACTTTTCTTGATGGGCACTACAGCACAGGCACAATCAGAAACCAGAACACCGGGAGCCTTCACCGGAGTAGAATCCAGTGGAAGCTGGAATGTTTACATCACTATCGGCTCCAAAGACGAAGTACGGCTGGAATCCAATGGTTTTGACCTCAGCAAAGTAATCACTGCCGTGAATAAGGGCAAGCTGGAAATCACGCTGGAGAAAGGGAATTACAGAAACGTGAATTTTGATGCTTATGTGACGGTGCGGGAACTGGAAAACATTGGCTCAGGTGGATCGGGTAATATGACGGTAGAGTCCAATATCAATGCCGACAAACTCAATATCGGTCAATCCGGAAGCGGAAA
>CBFGUY010000309.1:0-3924 GCA_965651895.1 uncultured Algoriphagus sp.
GTCTTGTTGAAATTCCCCAAGATTTCTTGGTATTCAAGCCCCTTTGGGCCATTTGGATTTCCTACCGCATCTCCGTACTGCGGTATGTCTGTCCTTCCATCTGTTGGAATAGCCCGGGTACCATCATCAAACCCTAAAAAATCTGTGTTGCCACCGTCGTATTTGAGGTAGTTGGAGTTGAAGTGCATAGAGGGATTGATTCCTCCACTGAGGCTCAGGCGCATGGTTCTTTCCTCCGGAAAATCCTTGGTCTCTATATCTACTACACCTCCGGTAAAATCTGCTGGTAAGTCAGCGGTGAAGGATTTAGAAACAATTATATTATCAATCACATTGGTAGGAAAGATGTCCATCTGTATGGTATTTCTATCCGGATCAAGTCCAGGGATATCCACGCCATTCAGTACTGTTTTGGTATATCTGTCTCCTAATCCTCTTACAAAAATATATTTGCCACCTTCTATGGACACTCCCGTCACACGCTTGATGGCAGATGCTGCATCCCCGTCCCCGATCTGACGGAAAGTACTTGCCGAGATCCCGTCTATGAGATTGGCGGCATTTCTTTTTACAGATAGCAGTGCGGCCTCAGTAGTACGTATCGCCGTAGCAGAAACGGTAACTGCCTCTAAATCTGAAGCCTCTTCAGCCATAAGAAGGTCACTGATAACATTGACCTGTCCAGCCTTTACCTCTACTTCAGTAAGGTTTATAGAGGAATAGGATATATAAGAAACCTGAAGGGTATATGTCCCAGGCGCAACTTTTATTTCATATTTGCCATCAAAGTCAGTAACTGCCCCTGTGGAGGTTTCTTTGACTAAGACAGAGACACCGTACAAGGGTTCTCCTGTGGCTTCTTCGTAAACAGTACCGCGAATAGTACCGTTTTGGGCAAAGACAAAGCCTGCAAAAACCTGTGAAAGTACCAGCAGAACTAAAACCAGAAGTCCTTTCATAAATGTATTGGTAGATTGATTTTTCATACAGCAATTAGGTTGGATATTAAAAAGAAGGAAGAAAGTAACCTTGCAAGTCCTTCCTTCCTTCTGTTAAAGTGAGTGATGATTATAGATCAGCTATTGCTCCTGCTGCAGCGGCCCAAGACCAAGTTGCGGCAAATGCTGCTTTGTCTGCTCCCACCGTGTTGGCTCCAGCGGCTACGCTAGTGGCAGAAGCTGCGGTACCGTTTTTGAAGACAGATTCTAGAGAAACACCTTCAGCTAGTGTTATTTGAAGATTTGCGAATTTCAGGCTGCCATCAGCGAATGTCGCCAATGTCTTGTCTCCGCTAAGTGAAAAATCTCCACGACCGTCAGTTGCTGCAGGATCAGGGAATCCAGTGAAATAGATGTTTTCAAAAGTGCCTCTTGCTCCATCTCTGAAGTCACCAAGTTCCGAAACAGAACTTCCTACCACTGTACCGTTTTTCAAGGTATGAGCAGCATTGAAAGAGCCTTCAGGACCATCTATCTCAAGTGCGTGGTCTGTTTCACCTCCACAGATTACGATAAAGTTGTCCATAGTTCCGGACCAAGCCTGATCAGTATCCAGTCCGTCATCACCTGCATTCCATACGATTGCGTTTTTCACGCTCACAGATCCACCGAACCATTCGATCCCATCATCCTGGTTGGCGATCACTTCTACGTTCTCGATTACGGTACCAGAACCTACCCCACCCAAGGTAAGGCCATTGATTTCATTTCCTTCACCGATATTGGCACCACCGTGACGGATAGAGATGTATTTGATAATGCCAGAATTATCCGCATCATCAGATCCACCGTAAAGACCATTTGTATCGGATGGCGGAATACCTTCGATTTGAGTTTCACTTACATCTCCCGCAAGAGAAGCTTTGGCATTACCTAGTACAATCAACCCACCCCATAGACCGGAAAGATCAGGCTCCAGATTTGGAGAAGCGATCTGGCCCGGAGTGATTTCGTCCGCTACAGTAGTGAAAATGATAGGGGAGGAAGCAGTACCCTGCGCATCGATTTTAGCTCCTCTGGCAATGATCAATGCAGTAGCATTTGATCCTGAGCCAACTTCGCCTTTAACAATTACACCTGGCTGGATAGTTAGTGTGTTCCCAGAGGTTACGGCGATTCTTCCACCAAGTACATAAGTCTTACCTGTTTCCCAAGTAGTATTGGAAGTAATGTTGGAATCCACTCGCAAAACATCATTATCCGGTGTAGGCACTGGATCAGGATCATTTCCATCTACGCAGCTAGTGAAACCAATTGCTAGGGCAGCAAACATGGTTAAAAGAGAGTTGAACTTTTTCATTGAGATTTATAATTGATTATGGTTTGCCTTATTTGACGTTGCAAATCTGTCTCAATTTTTCACCTCGAAAGAATTATCCGAATTATCCTTTTTTTAATAAAAAAAAGCGGAATTTAATATTGGAATAACAAAATGTACATAAAAAAAGGCTTCTCTTCCGAAAAGCCTATTGTTGCTGAATTACCTGTTATTTCAATGTTACCGATTTGTTAATAGGAACTTTCTCCATCAGGATTTTTACAAGATCTCTTGTATTAATCCCATCTGCCTCAGCCTCATAGTTGAGAATGATCCGGTGGTTCAGTACATCTTCTGCTATTTCCTTGATGTCTTCCGGCAATACATAATCCCGGCCATCCATGAATGCAACTGCCTTGGAGGCGAGATTCAAATTGATACTTGCCCGTGGAGATACCCCAAACTGAATGTACTTTGCCTCATCCTTTAACCCATACTGGGCCGGGAATCTGGTGGCAAATACCAGTTCGATAATATAGTGCTCAAGAGGCTCTGCCATTTTCACGGAATTGATCTGGTCACGGATCTCAAAGATGTCCTGCTTGGATAGCATGGCATTCACCTCAGAGCTGAATGACATATTGGCCATCCTCCGCATTACTTCCATTTCGTCGGCCTTGCTTGGATAGTCTATATGCACTTTCATCATAAATCTATCCACCTGTGCTTCCGGAAGAGGATAGGTTCCTTCCTGATCTACGGGGTTTTGGGTGGCTAAAACCAGGAACGGGCGGTCAAGCTGGTAGGTGGTTTCGCCTATGGTTACTTGTTTTTCCTGCATCGCCTCCAACAGTGCCGACTGTACTTTGGCAGGAGACCGATTCACTTCATCTGCAAGAATGAGGTTGGAAAAAATCGGGCCCTTCTTCACTTCGAAATTGGCCGCCTGCTGATTGTAGATCATTGTTCCGATCAGATCCGCAGGAAGCAGATCCGGCGTAAACTGAATCCTGTTGAAATCCAAGTGTAGCACTTTGGCCAGGGTGTTTACCGTCAAGGTCTTTGCCAGTCCAGGCACCCCTTCCAAAAGAATGTGTCCATTTGTAAAAAGTCCGATCAACAACCGATTGACCATACGATCCTGGCCAACTACTATTTTTCTTACTTCCTGTATTACGTCTGCTATTTTTTCCTGATGCATGGAATTGAATCTTTGAGTACTGTTTACCGGAGACTAAAATAGAGCTTTTTGTCCCAAAGGACAATCTTAAATCTTAGAAGCGGTAATGCATAGCCAAGAAAGGGAATTTATGATATTTTAAGAAGGTGTTTCTTTTCAAGGCAGCAATTCTGATACCTATATACTGGAAAAGAGAATTGGGTCAATATATTTAAGGAAGTTCCCTATACTCTGAGTGGAATTTTTATTTACCGCAAAGCCGCAAAAATCGCAAAGGATGTCGCTGAGAAAATTATCCTTTACATACTAAAGATTATTAACAACTCTTTTTAAGCCATCCGTCATTTTACCCACGTTAAAATTCAAAAGGAGCCATAAAAGCGTAGAGGTAATCAGCGTCCTGATTTCTTCATTCCCACCGTCCTCTTAAATCCGGTCAAGCCAAGCTTGTGATAGATCGTTTGCTCATCGATCTCCTGCACTTCTCC
>CBFGUY010000310.1:0-3924 GCA_965651895.1 uncultured Algoriphagus sp.
GCCTCTGCTACATAGCCGTTTTTTAGCGTACCGCTTTTTCCTCCTGTGGGCAATAAGTCCCATAAATCCCGGTCAGGTATGATACGATACAACTTATCGAAAAGAGTAACCATACTTCTTGGAGTCATCAGATTATGCCTGCTGAGGCCGGATCCATCCACCCATTGGGGCTTGTCAGGAAGATCATATAGGTAGGTTTTTAGCATATATTCTATTGCACGCTCTGTGTCCAGCCTCTGGAAAAGCCTGTCCGAGACCATCAGCATCAATTGCTCCGCAAGGAAATTGTCACTTTCCAGCATCATTTCCTTTAGGATAGGAAATAGTGGGGCTCCCCTCCATTCCTGATGAATGGCAGGCAGACTATCGGGCTGATAGTCCCATTCTTTTCCTGTGGCATCACTTGCTAGTTGGATCAAAAGCTCGGGGGAGCTGATAAAAGGTATGAATTCCTCCCTGGCCCGGAAGTTATTTGGATTGTAATAGAACTTATTGCTATGAAAATCCCGCTCAAGTTCCCTGATAGTCCGGGTAGTAGGGAATACCAGTGGCTGGAAATAAGGGGGAGAAACTGTAGGGGCATTGCCTACTTTTTTTACCTGTACCAAATTCCCATAGATAGGGAGGGAGCTCCGTTCCGCGGAATAATCATAATAATAGTCGTCCCACTGCCATCCATAACCGAAGGCTGGAGAGATCATATTCGCATCTGAGAAGATGATTTTTTCGAAAGGAGCCAGGAATTTTATGAAGTCGGGCTGAAACAACTTCTTGTACTTCCAACTTGGATCACCGCTTCCCCAGATCTTGATCCTGTTGCCATCCTGCACATAGCGTAGCGTTTGGGTGCTGTCACCTAGTATGACCAGAGATGAGAAAAGCGTGAGAAGCTTGGTAGTGGAAGCGGGTATAAACGATTGATGACTGTTTTTTTCATACAAAACTCGCTGGGAGTCCAAGTCAAAGAGCATAAATCCGGTAAGATGTCCGCTGAAAAAACTTCCCTCACCTAAGGCAGACTCCAGCCGGGTAAATTCTTCTCTGTTAAGCTGGGCATAGAGTAGGTTGGAAATAAATAGGGTGAGTACAGTAAGAAGCAAGCCTTTTCTCATTCCTTAGGATTTTGAGGCAGCTACAAAAACATAAACCCAACCTGCAATAAACGCAAGGCCTCCAATCGGGGTGATAGCGCCCAGCCAGGTGGTTCCCGTAAGGGAAAGTACATACAGGGATCCGGAGAAAACCACTATGCCAAAGAGCATCAATGACGCTGCGGTACTGAGTTGCTTCCACTCAGGTTTGGCCACCGCTAAAATCCCGATCAGGAAAATGGCCAGGGTGTGATAAAAGTGGTATTTCACGGCGGTTTCAAAAGTCTCTGCTCTTCCGGTTTCTATCAAAAGATCGTTCAGGCCATGCGCCCCAAAGGCTCCAATTCCCACCGCCGCTGCACCAAGTAAGGCCGCCATCTGTATAAGTTGTTTTCCTTTCATTACCCTATTATATGTGTTTATGTTGTTATACTCTTTAAGAAAGAATAGTGATGTGAAATTAGTTAAAATTCTAAAAATAAGACGCCGTAACCTACAGCACCTAACATCGGTCACCCCACTTCCCATCTCCAACCTCCAATCCTCTCACTTCCAACCAACTGTCCGGAATTTGCAATCCCGAACTCCACAATCCCATGTGTCCCCGTTCGTGTCACACGAACGACTAATTTCTATCCCAGTGCCAAATCCAGCACCTACCAAACTCCTTCTGCCCCGGCACGAGCGCCTTTTTTTAGAGTATTTTCAGCTTTGACCCTATATACCGACACATCCTTCTACATTATTATTTAAGGAATGTGAGCAACCCTAAGTGAGAAACTTTCGGGAGCAGATGCGTCATTTCGAAGGAGCCCTAATTATATTTGATGAATTACCTAATCTAAAGCGACTGAGAAATCTCATTCTTAAACACCCAACACCGGGCATCCAACCTTCCCATTTCCCACCCCTTTCACTTACCTCTGAGATTTCCCTGCCTGCCGAAGGCAGGTCTCTTCGCAAGCTTCAGTCGAAATGACCCTGTACCCGTCTTTGGGCTCATTCAGCTTTTAGACTTCATCTTTCTGATTTTCTTTCCATCCAACACCGGACATCCATCATCGGTAACCCTGCCTCCAACTTCCCACTTCCAAACTTCCCACCTCCAGCTTTCACCTTTCAGCCTTTTCCCAATCAATATAGATCCCTTATTAAAATATGTTTTTCCAACTATTAAAAATGTGTTTAATCTAAATTCTTACTATAATATATTTGTGTTTTTCACTTTAATTTAACTAGCTCTTATTAGCAATGTGTTAAAAAAACTCCGGATTTAAAGTGAAATGTTTAAGTTTGCGCAGTTTTTGAATAAAAGAATTAAAAAAACAGATATATGAGGAGTTTGATGAGGGGTTTCGCCTTAACCCTGGTTATTTTGACAGCATTCAGCTGCATTTCAAATGAAAAGATAATTTACCTGCAAAATCAAGAAGGGAACACTGAAATTCCAGATGGTGAGCTGATCACCTACGAGATCCCGGAATACAAACTCCAATACAACGATATCATCGATGTGAATATCCAGACCGTTGATGATTTGATCCAATTAGGCTTTAATAATAAGCCGCCTCAGATGAATGCACAAATGGGTAACGTATCCGCACAAAGTGGGGGGGATATTTATTATATGACAGGTTACTCAGTGGATCAGAAAGGGAATATACGTCTTCCTATTGTAGGTGACGTACAGGTGAAGGACAAGACCCTGGAAGAAGCCAGAGTGATCATAGAGGAGAGCATGAGAAAGTATGTGACCTCTGAACTCTACGTGAAAGTGAAGTTGGGCGGAGTGAGGTACTCGGCACTAGGAGAATTCAGACGTCCGGGTAA
Source organism: uncultured Algoriphagus sp. (assembly GCA_965651895.1). GTDB lineage: Bacteria > Bacteroidota > Bacteroidia > Cytophagales > Cyclobacteriaceae > Algoriphagus. The sequence continues at coordinate 2,922 of CBFGUY010000310.1, forward strand.
ATATGTGGTATTACAGGACAGAATGACCATTTTTGAGGCAATAGCCAACGCCGGGGACTTGACCACAGTGGCCAAAAGAGATGAACTGTTATTGATCAGACAATATCCGGAAGGAACCAAACTGCATAGGATCAATTTGCTGGACAGACAGGTGGTAGAGTCACAGTTTTATTTTATCCAACCCAACGATCAGCTATATGTAGAGCCGATGAAAGTGAGGGAAACCGGTACAGGAGAGAACACAGCCCAGACCTTAGCGTTGGTTTTTGCCGGTATTTCCTCAGTAGCCCTAATCTTAAATTTACTCAAATAAAAACATATGTACCCGAATACCCCAAATCCAACCAATTCTGGGCAAAATCCATTTATGGTACAAAAGGAGGATGAAATCGACCTGAAAGTTCTCCTGTTCAATTACCTGCAGTACTGGGTACTCATACTGATATGTATGTTTGTAGGTATCATCGGAGCCTTTCTTTTCAACCGCTATTCAACCAGTATTTTCAAAGTTGAGTCCAGTATTTTGGTGGTGGATGATAAACCTGCCCTGGGCACAGATCTCTTCGAATCCTCCGGCCTGGGCATGCTACAGGGCAAAAGCAATATTGAAAATGAAATCGGGATTTTGAAGTCATTCTCCTTAGCCGAAGAGGCGGTGACTGAACTGAATCTGAACGTTCAATATTTTGAAGAGGGGTTTGTCACTACTACCCAGATTTATGATAAACTGCCGATCTTGGTCACAGTGGATTGGAATCAGGCGCAGCTGGTGGGCGGTAGATTTAGAGTAGCTGTGATAAATGAAAGTTCCTTTGAACTCAGTATAGACGATGATGAGTTTAGGATTTTTAATCCCAAAGATCCCTATTACAAGATTGAGAATGAGGAAGCAATATCTTTAAAAAAGTCAGTATATAGTTTTGGGGAGGAAATCAAAGGGGAGAATTTCTCATTTACCATCAATCAGATAGCTGCCTTGCCGGGAGATGTAGTCCTGTTCAAT
>CBFGUY010000311.1:0-3921 GCA_965651895.1 uncultured Algoriphagus sp.
CGCTCTCTACGAGTAAGGATAGTCCCTATCATATTTACACCGAAAGCCACCCAAACCACAGCAATAGCAATATCAATTGGCCATTCCAACTCCGCATATTCCTTAGAAGAAGTAAGACCTAGAGGCAAGGTCAATACAGCAGAAAGAATAATTAATTGCCAGCCATAAAAATGAAACCAACTGAGTGATTTCTTCCACATTGGAGCTTTTAATAGCCTAGGCATGGAATAATATACTCCAGCAAATATGGCATTCCCTACAAATGCAAAAATCACGGCATTGGTATGTAAGGGTCTGATTCTACCAAAAGTTGTATATGGATTGCCCAAATTGGCTTCTGGCAGAAACAGTTGGGTGGCAGCAAGTACACCGACTAGCATGCCTATTATGCCCCAAATAATGGTTGCGGCGCTGAAATACTTGACAATTTTATTGTCGTATTCGAACCTCTCCAGAGTAGTGTCATTCATGGGATTTTGGTTTTGATGATTGATCTTTTTTATTTTTCCTGGTATTGCTTTCAAAAAGGATTCGTATAGAAGGTGTATGATTATCGTCAAACTGCCCCTGTTTCATAGCCTTAAAAAAGAGGAACAGAAAAGTGCCTGCTAAAAGCAAACTGATTCCGATTAAGACAAAAATCACTTCCATATTAAAATAATTTTGGGGTTAAAAAACCCTTTTTCCATGCTAAATAATTCGTGGCTAGTGTAGTAAACACCACCACTGACACACTGCTTAAGGGCATGAGAATAGCACATATCACAGGGCTTAAAAGCCCTTGGACTGCTAAACTTAATCCGACGATGTTGTAAAGTAGACTTAATACGAAGCTGGCTTTAATGATATATCTGCTCGATTTGGCAAAACTTAAAAACTCAGGAATTCTCCCAAACACTCCTGAGTCCATGATAGCATCACTGGCAGGGGAGAAATGACTTACTTGGTCTGAAATGGCTACGCCTACTTGACTTTCCTGAAGAGCACCAGCATCATTAAGGCCATCCCCTATCATCATCGTACGGCAGGATTTATTCAATTTCTTTAAATAAGCAAGCTTATCTGAAGGACTTTGTTTGAAATTATAAGCTATTCCATCCCCAAGCTTTTCTTTCAAAATAGTCTCTTCATGTGCAAAGTCTCCAGATAAAACATGAAGTTTAAAATCAGCATTAAGATTTTGGATTACCTCTGAAGCGCTTTCTCTAAGTCCGGATTCTATATGAAAATACCCTAAACTAACTCCTTCAACTGATAAACAGACTACATTTCCATTTGGGGTTTGTATCTTTTCACTAAATCCAGTGAAGTCTATGGATCCAAGCTTGAATTCTTGCCCTTTATATATTCCCTGAATACCTCCTCCCTTTACTTCTTCCCAAGATTCTAATAAAAATGCCGACCTATTGCCAAGCCACTGGTTGATTCTGGAACTTAATGGATGCGTTGATCTAGCTACCATTGCCTTAATTATATTCATACTTTCATCAGAAAGCGGCTCTCCTACATAGCTTATTTTAGCATGGGTGATATCCGTGAGAGTTCCTGTTTTGTCGAAAACCACACAATCAATAAGAGCTAATCTCTCAATCACATTAGCATTTTTAAGATAAAATTTACTTTTACCAAAAATCCTAAGTGTATTGCCCAAAGTAAATGGGGTGGACATCGCCAATGCACAGGGACATGCCACAATGAGCACCGAAGCAAAAACTTTCACTGCGACAGAAAAATCGATAAAAGACCAATAGGCAAAACCTGATATAGCAATCAGTAAAACAGTCCATGTAAAAACAGCGCTCACTTTTGTAGCCAGTGGTTCCAATAATTGCTCCTTGCTTTTCTCAAAAGCCTCATTGTTCCATAAATCGGTTAGATATCCCTGAGAAGGCGATTTGTGGACTTTAACTAGTATACCGTCCCCTTTTTGTCTTCCGCCTGCATAGATCAAATCTCCTGTATGTTTGATTACTGGTATTTCCTCTCCTGTCACAAAACTATAATCAATATTTGCTTCGCCTTTTACCAAGGTGCAATCAGCCGGTATCAATTCCTCGTCTCTTACCAAAATCTCATCCCCGATTTGGAGATTAGAGAGAGGAATAACCTCTTCGTTATGCGCAGCAATGCGAGTCACTGCAATAGGGAAATAAGCTTTGTAATCCCTGTCGAATTCCAGTGTAGAAAAAGTCTTTGTCTGATAGAGTTTTCCTAGAAGCAAGAAAAACAAGAGTCCACCCAAACTGTCCATATAGCCTGAGCGCTGAAACATAAAAATCTCCCATAAGGAATACAAGAACAAAGCAATTATTCCCAATACGATAGGAACGTCCATATTAATCCGTCTTTGCTTGACAGAATTCCAGGCCGATTTGTAATAGTCGCTGGCTGAGTATACTACTACAGGAATGGCCAAAACAACATTCAGATAATTAAATAAACCCCGAAATGAAACGTCAATTAACTCCACTTCAGAAAAATATTCGGGAATACTGAACATCATCATATTACCAAAGCAGAACCCGGCAACTGCTAACCTTTGGATTAAGCGCTTGTCAAACCCACCTGATTTTTTCTTCGAAAGACTTGAAAGATTAAGCTGAGGTTCATATCCAATTGCTGCCAGTAGACTTACTACTTCATATAATTCAATTTTATCCTTGAGGTATTTAATCTGTACCTTCTTTTTTATAAAATCTACACGACTGAAAAAAATACCTGAATGGATCTGAAACAGGTTTTCCAAAAGCCAAATACATGAGGCACAGTGAATGGAAGGAACCTGAAAAGTAAGGTGACATTCACTTTCGTTTTGAAAGTCTAATAGGTTACTTGCTGTTTGTTCGTCTTTGAGGTAATTAAACCTGTTGGGTTTGGACTTACTGTCCTTTTGGCTTTCACCCGGATACGCTGCAATATCATAATATGCACACATATCATTTTCAGAAAGAACTTGGTAAACCAACTTACACCCTTGGCAACAGAACTTTTTATCATCTATTACTAGAAGCGATTCACCGCATTCTTCACCGCAGTGAAAGCATGAGACACTTTTTACAGATGATATCTTTGGCTTCATACTCAATAAATCTGATAACCCATTATTGCAGATGTTTTTAATCTAGTAAGTAACCTTGATTAAATATAGTCAAAACCATATAATAATCTGCATCCCAACTATGCCACGAAAGTACACTGGACTAATTGAGCTAAAACTGAGATAAAACGCAACAAAACATGACAAAAGTCATACTTTCGTCTTTCAACCTCTAAGCGGGTCAGTTAGGGGAAAACACACTTTTAATATACTTAAAAATGCAGTAGTATTTAAACGGATCAACCTTAATAGTTGGAGATTCATCCGACAGCGTACTGTGAAAAGTTGTATGAATCAGCTTCTGATTTTCCTAACATCTTGTACCGTTTCCCCAGGATAAAGAACCTGTAATTTGTGCAAGGTGATTGTCTCCATGTGCAATCTACACGAAAGGAAACTGTCTATGTCCAATGCATTTTGTTGGGCTGACCCCAAATACCCTTATACCACTGATCGTGCCGTTGCACTCGGAAAAGCACATAAACTATATCGCTGCGCCAAAATTCAGGGGTAAAAGATCCGAATGAATTCGCCAAGAGTGCCAACGTCCAATCGGTAAACCAGGGGTCTGCACTACGGCTGAAGATTGCCAAATCTCTGGTAAAAACTATGTGAGTTAGGTGGCTATGTGGCCCAACACAAGTTAACCACATAATAGAGCATCACGATCCCTCCCCGACTTTTAGGACTGCCCCCTTCTTATATCAAAAATAACAGAAGGAAAGCCCTAAACGCAAAAAAGCCTTCAGTTTTCACGAAAGGCTTCTATATGAATGAGGCGGCGACCTACTCTCCCGGGTGTAACCCCAGTACCATCGGCGCTG
>CBFGUY010000312.1:0-3915 GCA_965651895.1 uncultured Algoriphagus sp.
GGAGACAGAAGACCGCAGAGAATGGTCAATTTTCAATGATCAATGGGCAATTGTCAAGCTGAAAGACTGGTGGTGGAGAACCAAGAGCAAGCTACCTATCCATTGAATTTCCTAAGGAGCCAGTTCAGCAACATAGTTCTCTGCTCCTCTTTTGGATTGATCAGCAATTGATCCAACCGTTTAAGGGATCCTCCTGTCATCAGGGTTTCGTAGGGAGTGAGCCGGAAGAGCTTGTAGCCATGAATTCTGGTCTGCAGATCCATCTGAGCATCATTATAGGCTATGAGTTTCCAACCTGAAGCCCCATTCCCGGAGAAATCCCCGGGTTCGCCGGCCTCCCCGAAACTATGTTTGGCAAGTGGAGACCCGTTCCAGATTCTTTGCTGCAAACCGACTTTCAGGCAATCCTTTTCATAGGTTCGGCAAAGTCTTTTCTGGATTTCATAAAAAGGAAAATTCATTTCAGAATACAGACCTGATTTATAGGACATTAATCTATATCTATTGAAGTGGATTTCCTCATCATACAGTACTAAATTCCGCCCTATACTGAAATCAAACTTCAGCTTTTTGAGCAAAGGGACTTGACCAAGCCCTCCCAGATCCCTATAGATTTCCGAAAGCCAGTCATGTCCTTTTTCATCAAGGTATTTTGGCACTACTTCCAGTTCAAAGTCCCGCTCAAAATCCACTTCCCCCTCACGTAGGATGAGCTCAAGCTGACGGGTCATTAGGTTATCCATGAAATTGGTATTTGTCCGGCCAGTCTTCCGGCACAGGTTGGTTTAGATTATTTTTTTTTGTCCTTATCCGATAAGTTGCCAATAAGGAGGTGTAAACAGAGCATGGCTTTACAATCCTGCCATTTGCACAAGGGGTCGGGCAGTGGAATTATTTTTTATCCTTATCCAGGTCATCTCCGATTCTTTGTTCCAGATTGCCTTTGGATCCCGGGAAGGTAGTTCTCTGGGAAATATCATATCCTATCCAGCACATGATCAACATGAAAATCACAAACAGGATGAGAAATATTTTCTTATTTTTCTGCATGATGCAATTTGATTGGCTAGAAGGTCGCAAAATTAGCCAATCGGGGCAGAAAATGCCTTTTTTAATTAAATAAAAAATCAAACTTCCTAGCTTAGTTATATGCAATTTTAAAAAATGTGATTAAATTTAAAATACAAGCCAAACCAACTTTTTACTGTTTAGAGCCTTTTTCATCCAATTATGTATCAACTCATCAGCGAGCAAGCAATTTATCAGTACTTTGGGGACGATGATCCCGAAATGATAAGAGAGATGATCCAGATAATCCTGGACACCAATGTTCAGGATTTAAAGGAACTTCCCGCGTTATATGAAAAAGGAGACTTCATTACCATCAAAAAACGTTGTCACAAAGCTAAACCTAGCATGAGCTACATAGGTGCCCAGCAGACCCGAAAAATCCTTGAGGCCATAGAAAATAAGCCGGAAACTTCCCAAACACTGAATGAGGAACTACAAGACAAACTTATCCTGATAGAATCCGAACTTATATCCTTTCTGGATACGATTTGATTAATTGAGCATTAAACCAACCCAACTATACATGCAGAGAAGATTACTCTTTCTGCCCTTGCTTTTCATAGTCCTCATGGAAGCAAAGGCACAATCCGAATTAAGTGTGGAATACATTATGAGAGGTCCTGCCTGGATGGGCACTTTCCCCTCTAGAGCCTCTTGGAGCGATGATTCACAAACTCTCTATTTCCAATACAACCGGGACAAAGATCCTGCAGACTCCCTCTACAAAATCAAACTTTCTGATAAAAACACCATCTCCAAGGTGGATTGGGAGGAATTGAGATCAAAAAAACGGGATGATGCGGATTTTAACTCCGACAGAACATTGAGAGTTTACCGGCATGAAAAAAGGCTGATGCTGGAAGACCTCTCCAAACAAACTTCCCAGATGCTAATGGAATGGCCTGAAAACTTCTCCAATCCAAAATTCCTGGCGGATGAGCAGGAAATAGCCTTCTCGTCCAAGAGCAATATTTACATCTACAACAGAGGAACAAAAACAGCACGTAAAGTCACCAACATCTCCACTGAATCCAAACCTAAGGAAAAGACTACCAATGAGGAGAAAAATACTCCCTGGCTAGAAACAGAAAATCTCGAACTGCTCGGAGTGGTAAAGGAGAGGAAGGAAAAAGATCAATTGAGAACCCAATACCGGGATTCTTTTGACAAGTCGGAGGAAAACGCGTTCATATATTACACAGAAGGAAAATCCCCTGTGAATTTGCAGCTATCTCCCGATGGCAACTTTGCTTCATTCACTAGCTATACCTCTTCCGATAATAAGAATACCAAAGTTCCTGATTACGTAGATGCGTCAGGATATACAGTGGATTTGAATACCCGTTCTAAGGTTGGGACTACCCCCACTAAGGTGGAAGTAGGGATCTATGATCTACAGCGTGACACGGTCTATTTCATCGATTCATCTGAACTTCCGGGAATCAAGGATTTGCCTGATTATGTAAAGGACTATCCTGAAAAAACCTGGGAGGAGAAAGAACGTGAGGTTTCCTTTTCCAGTCTGTACTTTTCACCGGATGGCAAGCAGGCTATAGTAAATATCAGTTCAAATGACAATAAAGACAGATGGATAGCTGCGGTAGATTTAAAAACAGGGAAACTAAACACCCTAGACCGTCAGAGAGATGAAGCATGGATAGCAGGGCCGGGAATAGGAAGATCTTACTATGGCGGTACCTTAGGTTGGTTGCCGGATAGTCGATACATCTATTTTCAATCCGAGGAAAGCGGATACTCCCATCTATACTTATTGGATACAAAGTCTGGCGAAAAGAAAGCGTTGACTTCTGGAAATTTCGAAGTATTCGACCCTTTCCTTTCCAAAGACAAAAAAAGCTGGTATTTCACTTCATCTGAAGTGGATCCGGGAGAGAGACATTTTTATAAAATGCCAGTCATGGGTGGCAAAAAGGAAAAGCTGACTACTATGACGGGAAACAATGAAGTTTCGCTCTCTCCTGATGAGAAAAAACTCGCTATAATCCATTCCTACAGCAACAAACCTGCTGAGCTCTACCTTCAGGACAATAAATCCGGAGCTCAGGCCACCCAACTGACCGAGGGACAAAGTGAAGAATTTAAGGCTTATGACTGGAGAGAACCACAGCTTGTAAGATTTCCAGCGGAAGATGGGGCTCAGGTTCCAGCCAGACTTTATCTCCCCGAGCCAAGTAAAAAGAACGGAGCGGCAGTGGTGTTCGTACATGGAGCGGGTTATTTGCAGAATGTACACAAATGGTGGAGCAGCTATTTCAGGGAATATATGTTCCACAACCTGCTGGCTGATTTAGGCTACACTGTTTTGGATATTGACTACCGTGGGTCTGCCGGATATGGAAGAGACTGGAGAACCGGGATCTACCGTCATATGGGTGGCAAAGACCTTTCTGATCAGGTTGACGGTGTAAAATACCTTGTCGCTTCCCATGGAGTAGATCCGGACCGTGTAGGTTTATACGGAGGTAGTTATGGAGGATTTATCACGTTGATGGCATTATTCAACGCTTCGGAGACATTCAAATCCGGAGCAGCGTTACGCTCAGTGACCGACTGGGCGCATTACAACCACGGCTATACCTCCAATATCCTGAACACACCGGAGGAAGACCCCATTGCTTACCGGCGCTCCTCTCCCATCTACTTTGCCGAAGGCCTAAAAGGAAACTTGCTGATGGCTCATGGAATGGTCGATGTGAATGTGCATTTCCAGGATGTGGTAAGACTTTCGCAGCGCTTTATTGAGTTGGGAAAGGACAATTGGGAAATGGCTATTTATCCGGTGGAAGACCATGGATTTGTGGAGCCAAGTTCCTGGACAGATGA
>CBFGUY010000313.1:0-3906 GCA_965651895.1 uncultured Algoriphagus sp.
TAGAATAAGCTATCCTTCCTAAGAATAGGTTACTTATGAGGGTTTTTTGAGCTTTATCCCAATGCTGATCATTAGTTTTCAGCAGAGACAATAAACTGTTTTAATAATGGTACAAAATCACTTTAATTCCAGCCAGGCAAGAAAGGAGCTTCTATCAAATCTTTTTGCTGAGTTTGGGGAGGAGACAGGAGTGAAGCTTCAACTTTGGCGTCTCTTCAAGTCCTGGACATCTGATCCTGACGCTGAAAACGATTTTAATAAACGAAAGGGAATGATTCGGTTCTATGAGAATCTACAATCCTTGGTAGATGCGCTATATCAAGTTGAATCCCTTCCTGAACCCGAGCCCTTTCCCGAGGTTATCCAAACTTCAGAGAGTTACTTTCTTCAGCTGATCCAGGCATTGAAAATTCTGGTTGACCCCGAAATGATCTTTCTGTTTGATCTTCCCAATCTCGGTCATCTGGATGTTTCCCATCGGCGGGAGATCTATGTGGTAATCAAGAATCAAGACTTGGAAGAGCATCATAACACCATTGGATTGTTTAGTTTTTTGACTTCGGGAAAACAGGAGTTCGCCATTCATTCCATCAACCGAAATCATCTTACTAATGTGCTTGGCAAAGGCCATCTGTTTTTCCAATATCACATCCGTCAACTTCACCTGATTTATAGAAAGGAAGGCGTGCCTGACTTGAAAGAGATACCTCATGAAAGGTTACAAGAAAGAATGCTTCACCTCCGATCTGGTCTTGAGAAAAATTGGGAGAAAGCAGACTTATTTTGGAGACATGCCCTTCAGGAGCAGGACAATTTGAATTGGGAATCCTCACTGTTTTTTCTCCATCAAGCGCTTGAACTCCGACTGAGAGCACTTATTCTGGTGTGGGAAAAGCGGGAGCTAAAAAGCCATGAAACCCGTGTACTTCTTAGAGAATGTTACCAGTTTATTCCAGGGCTTGCTTCGATGTTTCCGCAAAATAATGAGGAAGAAGTCCAGCTTCTTCAGCTGTTGGAGGATGCCTATTGCAAGGTTCGCTATAGAACAGAATTTCCGGTAGATGAAAAATTATCCAGAACACTTTCCTATCGGATAGCACAGGTTCGGAGCTTGTGTAATAAACATTATGAACATTTTTTTCAACCACTATAATCATCAAAACCATGAAAACAGAATTGACTATTCCTTTTGAAAAATTGATCGAGGAACTAATTATGGCAGATATGAAGCATAATCAACTCATTATTGGGTTAAGGAACGTCGACTTGCACTCAGATGATCATTTCTTGGGTATTTATGAACTGATTGCTGAGCTTTTTGGAATAGATAAAATGGATGGAGCAGATCGGTTTTCGGAATCTTATTTCTGGTATATGGGGCATGGAGATGAATACCCCATTACTAACATGGGACAGGAGTTTCGTCCGCTGGCCAAAAAATGCTATCAGTCTTTGGTCGAGCTTGCCAAAGAATTAAAAGAGGGGAAGGGTGAATAAGGAATTATTGATAGAAGAATTGATTCTGCAGGATCTGAGGCATATGCAATTGATCTATGGATTGGAGGCTATTGGGTTTAATGAGGAAGGGTTTTATAATCTGGAGCTGTCAGCTAGTATTGCTGAGTTGATGGGGGCGGGGGATGATGAGTCTATTGATCTGTTCAATTCAGTCTATTGGGAAAATATAAAGAAGTGCAAGGATCTTGACATGGTATTTTTGGGTGAAAATCTACGCCCTTTAGCCAAGGAATGCTATCTTGAATTGAAGCGACAACTAGACAGTGATGCAAACAAATAGGAGGGGGCTGGTGATAGTTTTAAAGCCAGTGAAGTTACTATCTCGCTGACAAAATCGGAACTATAACCAGCCCCAAAAGCAATTTAACAGTGACAGCTTCTGCTTATATTCCCTGATTCTAAGACCACCTTTTTGTCAAATTGGCGTTTCGTAGTACTAGGTTTAGTCACAAATCACACCCAGTCCTACCAGCGGTGCTTTTACATCTAGCGGGAGGGTGACATAAAAAAATAGTCTTTTGTTGTATAACTTTATGTTCACGTGATTTTAGTTTTTTATTCATCTCATGACAGAAGTACACGCGACAAAAATCACTTATCTGCTGTTTGGGAAATGCTATTGTTTTCTGACAATTATCGCATGCCTATATGCCTGTCCTTCAGTTGCTCAAGATAAACCGGAACTCGAAATAGGTGGAGCGTTGCGCTTTAATTATAATTTATCCTCGTGGAAGGATGGTCAGAAAAAACGTGGTGGGGATTTTGGATATGATTTGTTTAGAATAAATGTCAAAAGTGCTTTTAAAGGGATATTTCTGGACGCTGAATACAGGTTATATTCAAAGGAATTTGGAGGTGGAATGTTGAAACAGGGCTGGTTGGGCTACAATTTCAGTGATAAAAATCAAATCCAAGTTGGATTGACACAAGTTCCTTTTGGTATTCAGCAGTACAACTCTAACAATTGGTTTTTCAGTCTACCGTATTATGTAGGACTGGAAGATGATCATGATATGGGTATAAAATATGTGCATACCGGAGAAAAAATCGAATATCAATTCGCCTTCTTCAAGAATGCGGAAGAATTGGGATTTGGTAACAATGCGGAAATTTCGCCAAGTAGATATTCTTATGATATCGCCGGCAGAAATAAAGAAGTAAATCAATTGAACGGAAAATTCCTTTACAAATTTGGAAAAGATTCATCCAGTAGGGTAGGCGTGTCCCTTCAATTTGGTGGCTTGTACAATCTTGACACGGAAGAAATAGGGAATCATTCTGCTTTTTCCATTCATTACGAATGGACCAAAGGGCTCTGGAATATGAAAGTACAATTTGTAAAAGCATCCTATAATCCGAAAAATACCTCAGGAGAATCCAGGGATGTGGTTTCAATGGCTGCTTATGGAGCTCCTTATGAAGTTGCTGCCGATTTCACTATATACACGTTGGATATTTCCAGAAATGTTCCCGTAAAATGGGGGCCAGTTTCAAACCTGCAGTTCTATAATGATTTCGGCTTTATGGACAAAAAAGTCTCCGGATTTACAGATTCTTTCATGAATGTAACTGGGATTTTGGTTACTGCCGGGAACGTATATACCTATATTGATTATGCTGCCGGATACAATCATTCCTGGTTAGGCGGAAATTATATAAATGATTTTGCTATTGGAAATCCAGATGCCCAGTGGGAAGCTAGGTTTAATATTAATTTGGGATATTATTTTTAGAGAAGATAGGTGAAGAGATTAGGTACTTGGAGAAAAAGAGAATTACCGATTTTATTTGATATTAAAGCGTAGTTTCAATCTTGGAGAGACAAACGGTTTTATTCCCTAAAAGGAATGAACTAGTCCAAGGGCTTTGGGTAGATCTTATGAAATCACCTCAGAGCTGGATAGCAGGACAGATGCGGAGTTCGACCACCTTCGGGGTCGTGGGGCATCATACATTTGTCCTCAATGCCACGGGTTTCACCCGTGGTTATTCAAGGTTCGATCCCGTTGGGATCGGGATATGATGAATGTCAATTCTTTATTACATTTCCCGACATCTTTTGTCTGGATTTATCAGGCAATACCTCGAATTCCTTGCTGATCTCATCCCTAAGGAATAAATTAGTCTAAACACTTTGGGCAGATTTTGTTAATTTCCCTTTCTAATACTTCAGACTATGAACGAAAAAATCCACCACGGCAGGAATATCAAGCGTTTTCGTGAGATGATGGGCATCAAGCAGGAGTCACTGGCCTTCGAACTCGGGCCTGACTGGTCCCAGAAGAAAATCAGCCTGCTGGAGCAAAAGGAAGAAGTGGAGGAGGAGCTATTGCGTCAGGTGGCTGAGATTTTAAAGGTTCCGGCGGAGGCGATTAAGAGTTTTAATGA
>CBFGUY010000314.1:0-3894 GCA_965651895.1 uncultured Algoriphagus sp.
AACAGCAGTAAAAATACCATTACCGTAGAGGAGGAACTGGAGATGCTGGAACTCTACCTCTCCTTGGAAAAAAGTCGTTTGGGCGAGGATTTCTCCTATACCATACTGTGTGACTCGCGCGAGGCACTCTCACAATATACCATCCCGCCCCTATTGTTGCAGCCCTTCGTGGAAAATGCCATTTGGCACGGGCTTCATCCCAGCGGCAAACCCGAAAAAAAACTTTCTGTCACTTTCGACACTTCACAGCAACTTCAGATCATCATCGAGGACAATGGCGTTGGGCGAAAGGAAAGTGGCAAAGCCAAGAAGACACATCCATCAGCGGGGACACGCATCACCCAGGAACGATTGTCACTCTATAACCACATTAGAGAGGCCAAAATGCACCTGAACATTTTGGATCTTGAAAATGACGAGGGAATGCCGGAGGGCACCCGCATAACCATAACCTATAAAGGATAACCATGGCCAATATCATTATCATCGATGACGAAATGCACTGCGTGAACGTACTGAAAAACCTGATCACCAAGGTGCATCCCGACTACAAGATCAAGGGGACGTTCTGCAACTCCATCCAAGGTATGGAATATCTTCAAGCCCATTCGCCCGATCTTTTGTTCCTGGACATTGAAATGCCCAACCTGAACGGTTTTGCGCTATTGGACAAAATCCTGCCCATCGACTTTGATATTATTTTTACGACGGCCTATGACCAATATGCCATTAGGGCATTCCAGTACAGTGCCATCAATTACCTTCTGAAGCCCATTACCGAAAAAAGTATAGTACAGGCTTTGTCGAATTGGGAAAAACGTCGCAAAAAAACCTATCCCGAGCAATGGGAGCTGTTGCGGCACAATTTGAAGGGGACGGTGAAGAACCTGTCCAAAATTGCCCTGCCAACGGGTGCAGGCTACCACATTGTCGAGATCAAGGACATTGTGCGCTGCGAATCGGACAACAACTACACGAGCTTTTTCTTCGATGATGGTAACAAACTGCTCATTTGCCGGACGCTGAAGGAAATTGAGGAAATGCTGCAGGACTATGGTTTCCTGCGTGTACACCAGTCCCATTTGATCAACCCCCAATTTGTCAAGGGCATTTTGAAAAGGGACGGGGGCACCGTAATGATGAAAGACGATAGGGAAATCCCTGTCTCACGGCAAAAAAGGAACGAAATAAACGGCATCCTTGAGTCTATGTTGCGGTTCAGGTAGATTGAAAATCGGTATGCTAGCTGCTTTGGGGGATTTAATTTGGCCATACTTTGGCCTTGAACAGGGTCTGACGAGTCAATTCTTTGCTGAACACCATCCACTCTGGATTCAAATCTGAACCATAGGTTCACAACACTTAGTGTGCCGGGCATGTGCCAGTGCCAAAGGGTGAGAGTCCCTAAGGAGCCGTAATGATCGGAATCCTATAGTCGAAAGCAAGGGTGTCTATTGCGAGATGGAATCTGAAGGAAGCTGAAGGCAAAGAGTTGACGTAACGAACAGAAACCTGATATAAGGCCTGTCCAGATGGGTAACTGAGCTTTGGATCAATAAGCCCGATAATCATTCGGAATCTGGAGGGGTAAATCAGGTGCGTTAATTCGAAGGTATTGGTGCTTACCCCGGGAGATCTCTATTCATCCAATGCTGAAAAGCGTTGGGGACAGGTGGGGTAACTCACAGGTATGTGTATAGAGAAGTCAGCAGCGAGCATAGTACCTCGGACATACCCCGAAGGAAGGCTCAAATTTATAGATTAAAGGAACGCCTCAAAGATGCGTAAAGACAGAGAGCAACAGAAAAAGGGAGTATATAAACAGTTAAATCTGTTTATCAGCACCCCATACGGACAAACTGACGGCAGTACCGAAAGGGCTGTCCGCCATGGAGTTGAACTGTCTTCGCGATCAGAGAACCAGCGATCCTTGACCACCAATGCGTTGGAAGAGATTGTAAGGTATGAGAACCTAACGAGAGCCTACCAGCATGTAAGGAAAAACGGAGGGGGCAGCGGAGTTGACGGGATGAGCGTGAGGGGACTAAACGTATGGCTTGGAGACCACATGGACGGCTTCCGTCGCTCCTTGTGGAAGAGCATTATCAAGTCGATCCTGTTCGTCAAAAAGACATCCGCAAACCCGACGGTGGTACACGCATGTTGGGAATACCTACGGTGAAAGACCGCATGATCCAACAGGCGATCAGCCAAGAGTTAATGATTTACTACGATCCTGGATTCAGCGAAGGCAGTTTTGGTTTTCGTCCAGGAAGGAGTGCTCACCAAGCCGTAGAGCAGGCAGCACGGTTCATCGGATCAGGCAAGGAATGGGTAGTGGACATAGACTTGGAGAAGTTCTTCGACAAGATCAACCACGATCGACTTATGCAACGACTCGGGAAAGGGATAGGGGACAAACGTCTTTTGCGTTTAATCAACTCCTACCTAAAAGCTGGGCTGATGTCTGACGGATTGCTGAGCCAACGTACTTCAGGTGCTCCACAAGGTGGGCCATTATCCCCGCTGTTGTCCAACATCGTCTTAGATGAATTGGACAAAGAATTAGAAAAGCGGGGGCATGCCTTCTGCCGATATGCCGACGACTGCAATATTTATGTCAAGAGCAAAAAGGGAGGGGAGCGTGTCATGGCAAGCCTAATCAACTTCATAGAGGGCAAGCTAAAATTAAAAGTAAATCGCAAAAAGAGCGGTGTACGTTATTGCTCAGAAGTGAAGTTTTTAGGTTATACTTTGCTGCCGGGGGGAAATATCCGAGTATCGGATACCTCTGTTACTCGGTTAAAGGACAAAATCAGGGAAATCACCAAACGGAACAGGGGAGTACAGTTCATGCGGATAATACGTGAGTTAAATCAGGTAATCATCGGTTGGACGAATTACTTCAGACTTGCAAATAGATGGCTGGAAACCTTCCGTGATATAGATGGCTGGATACGCAGAAAAGTGCGATGCTATCGTCTTAAACAATGCGGGAGGAAATACACTATCTTCAAGTTCCTACGAAGTTTTGATATCCCAATAAACACCAGCTGGTACGTAGTCATGTACTCTCAAGGCTGGTGGAAAATGTCTTCTAAGGTTGCAGTAGCTAAGGCTATGGGCAATGAATGGTTCGCTCAACAAGGGCTTCACTCAATCCGTCCACGCATGAACAGGTTCTAATCTATAGAAACCGCCTTGGTACGATAGACGTATGCCGGGTGGTGTGGGGGGACAGCGGTGAAAGCCGCTTCCTACCCGATTACCAAGAACTAAATACCTCACTTCGTGCCCAAAATCAATAAGGCCCAGCACAAGCCAATCATTTATGAGAGTTTGTTTAATGAGGTTCAGGATGTATTGGACGCTATGGGCAGAAATTACCGGACGAAGGTCGAAACAGTGGATGAATTCTCTTTCAGGAGATTTTTGATATGTCCCGTGCGAAAAACTGCTGACAGACAGCATTCTACGACCTTCCCGATCAAAATCGGGACGCGATTATCTCCATATCCAAAACTTGGTTCGGGTTGAAAACAAAAAAAGCCACTGAAACTGATCAGTGGCTTTAGTCGGGGTGGCAGGATTCGAACCTACGACCTTCCCGATCAAAATCGGGACGCGATTATCTCCACATCCAAAATTTGATTCGGGTTGAAAACAAAAAAAGCCACTGAAACTAATCAGTGACTTTAGTCGGGGTGGCAGGATTCGAACCTACGACCTTCCCGATCAAAATCGGGACGCGATTATCTCCATATCCAAAACTTGATTCGGGTTGAAAACAGAAAAGCCACTGAAACTGATCAGTGGCTTTCGTCGGGGTGGCAGGATTCACCTACGACCTTCCCGATCAAAATCGGGACGCGATTATCTCCACATCCAAAATTT
>CBFGUY010000315.1:0-3851 GCA_965651895.1 uncultured Algoriphagus sp.
ATTCGGGATCTGGTCAGCGTGAAATTTGTTGCAGCCCCTGGCTTTGTAGGTGAAGCCTTGGTCTATTATAATGTTACAGATAATTACGGACTGACTTCTCAGCCGGAAATTATCAGAGTTGTATCAAACCCTTTCCCAGTTAAAGTCCAAGACGAATCCATTGATAACCCTACCTGTGACGGGCAGCAAGATGGTAGGATTTACGATTTAATCGTCGGAGACTTGGTTGCTGGGTTTGATTATGAGTGGTTATATAACGGCACTTCTATAGGAAAAGCAGGAGCTGCAGTAGGTCCACTTATTAACGGTCAAGCAACTTTCGAATTGACAGGTGTTAACCTTGGGACTTATACCTTGAATGTTTGGAATCCGGCGGATTCCCAAGGAGGAGGTTGTTATGAACCAATTGATGTTCCCGTTGACCAGGAAGACGGAACTCCAGTCATTTTAGAAATTCCTGATCAAGTTATTTGTGAAGGAGAAGAAGCCTCATTTGTCCCCCAAATTGACCCTTCTCTTATTCCTGGCGTAGCTGTTCCTGCCTTTTTGTGGTACCAAAATGCAAACCGGGCGGGAGGAGCATTGGTGAATGGGTCTACGGTCACTATAGGAGGAAATCCTGTGACTGTTTCTATTTCCCCTACCGGAGAACTAACGCTCTCTGGATTAAAATATAGTGGTGCATCTTCGACGTATGAGTTTTTTGTAGAGGCGGCTAACCAATCACAAGCAGGAGGTAATTTTTGTCCCTATATCGGAGATGTCTTAACTAAAGCTACAGTACTTGTCAATGCCCCTTTAAGTTTCACAGTCAGCCATACGGATGATTGGTGTAGAGAATCTTTAGGTGAAATTACAGCTTCGGTAAGTGGATCTTCTGATATCACTTATACACTTTTGGATGAAAACGATCAGGTTTTAAGTACAAATAACACTGGGATTTTCTCTTCTCTACCATCAGGAGATTATAAGGTATATGGGACTTCGGCATCTCTGGGGTGCAGCTCACCTATAGAGGATGTAACCGTTCAAGGCCCTACAGAGGATCTGTTACTTAGTCCTGTCACTGTAGAAAATGCCTATTGTTCTCTGTCAAATGGCACGATAACGTTCGGTCTTGCGGGAGGAAATGTACCTTATCAATCCATAACTGTTAATGGAACTGAAATCCCTTCTGCTCCAACAGGGGTTTATACAGTTTCAGGATTAGTGGCTGACCAGTATACCATTGAGGTTGTTGATGCCAAAGGATGTAATACCAGTCAGGTGATGGAAGTCTTGGGAGATCCACCTTCTTATTTTACCACTTTAGGCTCAGAAGTTTGTGAAGGTCAAGAAGCCTATGCCTCGATCGATATTATTGAATCATCCACAGGGACTCCTAGCTTTGATTGGTACAAAGAAGATGGGATGGGGGGGTATACTTTAATCCCTAATGAATTGATTGAAGGAAACATAACATACTACGTGAGCCCTCTTAAAGAACTTTTTGTGACTGGACTCCCAGCAAGTGAGGATCCTTACTTTTTTTACCTTAAAGTTACAGGGGATAGAATTTGTGACCAAGGTTACATTCCTACTGAAATCCTAGTGACACCAGGACCGGAAATGGATGCTCCTATCACAACGGAAACTTGCTTTGGGGAAAGTTTAGGCTCTATTCAAGCACAAATCCCAGGAAATAATTTCGCTGATTTTGACTTTAGCATTTCAGGTGGTAATGGTGTGTTCGTTGATTTTTCCAAAAATGGAGGACTATTCGAAAACCTTCCGGCAGGATCTTATGAACTCAGCATCCGCAGTGCACTAGGTTGCATTACTACTTTAGAAGATGTGGAGATATTAGAACCTACAGAGCAGATCAATCTAGTTAGCCAATCCATTGAAAGAGCTTCTTGTGGTTTAGCAAATGGAGAGATAAAAGACCTTCAGATTACTGGCGGTTGGGGTGATTATACAGTAGAATGGCGAAAAGGTGCAGTTGATGGAGATGTTATTCCTGGAGATCTTCAAGGGGCTGAAGACCTATTGCCGGATACTTATTACCTGTTGGTTACCGATGGAAAAGGATGTCAAGTACCTTTTGAATTTACAGTAGAGGAGCTTTCCGATCCCGTTTATGATTTGGTTCCTCCTATAGATGTTTGCGAAGGTCAACCCGTTGAAATCAGCCCCATCCATCTGGCTCCAGACCCTAGCCTTCCACCTACTTCATTTACAGAAGTTTTCTGGTATAAAGAACAAGGACAAAGTGGACTTTTAGAGAATGGTGCCGATTCTGCTAATCCTAGTATTAGCTATACAATTGATGATACTGATTGGTTAAACCCTAAATTATTAATAGAGGGTTTAACCGCGGGTGATCATAAATTCTATTTTTATGTGGAGTGCACGGGTCAGGAAATAGAAGTGGAGATAGAAGTCTTTGTAATACCCAATGTAGAGGTAGATACTACCCCTGTTTCCTGCTTTGGAGGCAGTGAGGGTAAGGTGAGTTTCGTTTCGGGGACTTCCCCCGATTATGAATACAGTATAAATTCAGCGGCTCCCATTACTCAAAGTGAGTTAGAATCGATGGGTTTTGCTGCAGGAACCTATCAATTGGATGTTCTTACTCCTGCAGGTTGTCCTCAGGAATTGGAGTTTACGATCGTAGGTCCGGATGCAGCTTTGGAAATAAGCCCACTAGAAGGAATAAATCCAGGTTGCGGAGCTTTAAATGGAAAACTTAAAGCTACCATCACAGGAGGATGGGCCCCATATCATATTACTGTCAAAAAAGATGGAGCTCTTCATCAAGTTATTGATGATTCCGGTGCTTCTGTATTTATTGATGGACTTAGCGCTGGGGTTTATTCTTTAGAAATTGAAGATGCTCAAGGATGCCTGATTAACTCAACTGATCTTGAGTTGGTTGATGGGCCTTCTCAAATTTTAGTGGATAACCAGACTATCTGCGAGGGTCAACAAGTGGTATTTACTCCTTCCATTGACCCAGAAGCACCAGAAGCAATATTTGAATGGTATTTTGACTCTAATCTTAGCCAGAAAATAAATTCAAGTCCAACTCCGAATGCTCAGGGTATAACCTATGAAATTGATCCAGTTTCAGGAGTTTTGTCAGTCGATGGCTTATCAGCTTCAAATAGCCCCTATAATTTTTATGTTATTGCTGTTGGAAATGAAGTCTGCAGTGGTTTTATAGCAGATGCTGAAGCCTTTGTTTACGGTACTCCTACTGCTACCTATTCCAAAACAGATGAAGTTTGTTTTGGAGAGGGGGGAAGTATCAATGTAAGGGCAACAGGAGGTTCAGGGAACTATACCTTTACTCTGGACGGCCAAATTTCCCAAAATACCGGACTATTTGAAAATGTGCCTGCCGGGGTGCATACTATTACAATAAGTACTCCGGAAACTTGTATGATTCAGTTGGCTAATATTGAAATACTTGGTCCATCTGCACCTTTACAAGGGGAAATTATTGATATCCTAAATCCATCCTGTGAAATGGCCAATGGAGGGGTTACCTTATCGATCAAAGGTGGAGAACCAATATACACTGTGGAAGTAATTAAAGATGGGCTAAGCCAAGGATCACAAAATTCAGATCAAAATGGTGTAGTTCAAATATCGGGTATTGCTCAGGGTGAATATGTATTTATAATTACAGATGCATTAGGCTGTACGATTACCTTATCTGAACCATTGGATTTAGTAGAAGTCCCTACAGATATAACGGTAGAAGATCAAATGATTTGTGAAGGACAGGATGCCGTATTGAGTCAATCTGTACAAGCTTCGGTAATTTCACCGATCTTTGAATGGTATTTTGATGAAGCGATGACTAG